>NZ_JBHYMS010000003.1:0-218641 GCF_042743185.1 Inquilinus sp. NPDC058860
ACAAGCTCAAGCACTTCCGCCGCTTCGCCACACGATACGACCGACGCGCCGCTCACTACATGGCCTTCATCCATCTCGCCGCCGTCATCCTCTGGCTGCGCTGAATGTCGATTCGTCCTAGCCCGCCGCCTCGACATAGGCCCTGGAGATCTCGGCGATGCGGCGGTCGGCCGCCTCGGCGATCAGCACCGGGCCGCGGCTGCGGCCGACCTCCGGCATCGCATGGCTCAGCGCGCGCTTGACCATCGCCGGCGGGAAGCCCAGCGCGTAGAGATCCTTGCGCAGGGCGCTGAACCGGGCCTGGTGGGCCTCCGCCGCCGCCAGGTCGCCGCGGACGAAGGCGGCGTGGATGCCGTTGAGGGTCACCGGGCAGACATTGCCGAGGCCGGAGATGCAGCCCGCAGCACCGTGGCGCAGCCCGTGCAGCACCAGGGAATCCGGCCCGACCAGCACGTCGAAATCCGGCCGGTCGCGGGCGATCGCCAGGAAGGCGTCGAGGCTCTCCTGCGACCCGGCGCTGTCCTTGATGCCGATGATGTTGGGATGGTCGGCCAGCGCCCGCACGGTGTCCGGCTCCAGCGTGTTCCCGGTGCGCGCCGGGATGTTGTAGAGGTAGAGCGGCACCGACAGCGCATCGGCCACGCGCCGGTAATGGTCGGTCAGCTCGGCCTGCGAGCAGGCGATGAAGGACGGCGTGATCGCCGAGACCGCCTTGACCCCCAGCCGCTCGACCATCTTGCCGAGGGCGATGGTCTGGCCGGTGGCGATCTCGCCGATATGGGCCAGCACCGGCACCCGGCCGGACGCGGCCTCGACGCAGGTCTCGGCCAGCCGCACCTTCTCCTCGAAGGACAGCGCGTAGAACTCGCCGTTGGTGCCGGCGCAGAACACGCCGTTGCCGGCCGCGGCCTGGCGGTCGACCTGGCGGCGCAGCGCCGCGAGATCGATCGCCTCGTCCCGGTCGAACGGGGTGACGATGGCGACGAAAGGACCGGTGATCATGTTTCCTCCGTGTCTGGCGCGCCCGGCTCAATAGGCCGCGCGGTAGATCGCCAGGATGTCGTCGCGCGTCAGGTCGCGCGGGTTGTTGTCGAGCAGCCGGCGGATCGCATGCGCCTCCTCCGCCATGCGCGGCAGGTCGTCCTGCGGCACGCCATAGGCCGACAGCCGCATCTCGCAGCCGAGGCCGGCGCACCAGCGATGGGCGGCGTCGAACACCGCGGCGGGGTCGGTCGCGGCCCGCAGCCCCAGCGCGGCCAGCACGGCGGCGGTGCGCTGCGGCACCGCCGGGGCGTTGAAGGCCAGCACATGCGGGAAGATCAGGGCGTTGGCCGCGCCGTGCGCCACGTGATGGCGGGTTCCCAGCGGATAGGCGACGGCATGGCCGCCGGCGGTATTGACCGGGCCGAGGCAGAGGCCGCCGTAGAAGGAGGCCAGGGCCAGGCCGGCACGCGCCGCCCGGTCGCCGCCATCCGCGATCGCCCGCGGCAGCCAGCGGCCGACCAGCCTGGCGCCTTCGAGGGCGTAGAGGTCGGTCGCCGGATGCGCCTTGCGGTTGGTATAGGCCTCGACGCAATGCGCCAGGGCGTCGACGCCGGTGGCGGCGGTGACCGCGGGCGGGACGCTCAGCGTCAGGTCCGGGTCGATGACGGCGAGATCGGCCAGCATGTGCCGGCTCTGCACCGCCAGCTTGCTGCGCGTCGCCGGGTCGGTGACCAGAGCGCGGGTCCCGGCCTCGCTGCCGGTGCCGGCGGTGGTCGGCACCTGCACCAGGGCCGCGCGCTTGCCGGCCACCTTCTCGACGCCGACGACATCGGCCGGCGACTGGCCGCTGCCGGGCAGGACCGCGGCCAGCTTGGCCAGGTCCATGGCGCTGCCGCCGCCGAAGCCGATTACCGCCTGCGCCCCTGCCCGTTCGGCCACGGCCAGCAGCGCCTCCAGGTTCGGCAGGTCGGGCTCCGGCTTGATCTCGGCGAACACCGTCACCGCGGCGCCGGCGAGCCCCAGCAGGTCCACCCGGGCGGCGTTGAAGGCGTCGGCCACCACCAGCACGCGTGTGAAATTGTTCTCCCGGATCCAGCGCCCCGCGGCCGGGGCGGTGCCCGACCCGAACTCGACGCGGCGCGGGCGGGTCAGGTCGATCGGGCGGGTCAGGTCGCCAGTGGTCGTATCGTCGGGGGTCATGGCGGGGTCCGTCAGGCTGTGGCGCCGGCGGCGGCCAGCGCCTCGGCATATTCGATCGCCTCGATCAGGCTCAGCTCGTTGGCGATGCCCTTGCCGGCGATGTCGAAGGCGGTGCCGTGGTCGACCGAGGTGCGGATGATCGGCAGGCCCAGCGTGATGTTGACGCCGCTCAGCGCATCCCAGGTCCCGGTCTCCGGATTGACGTTGAAGCCCAGCAGCTTCACCGGGATGTGGCCCTGGTCGTGATACATGGCGACGACCGCGTCGTACTGGCCGGCACGCAGCTTGACGAAGACGGTGTCGCCCGGCACCGGGCCGACGACGTCCAGCCCGTCGGCCACGCAGCGGGCGATCACCGGCTCGCTGATGTCGATGTCCTGCCGGCCGAACAGCCCGCCTTCCCCGGCATGCGGGTTCAGGGCGGCGACCGCGATGCGGCGGCGCGGCAGCGCCAGCCCGGCCAGCGCCCGGTCGGTCAGGTCGATGACGGTGCGCAGCCGCTCCGGCGTCAGCCGGGCCGGCACGTCCTGCAGCGCGATATGGGTGGTGACGTGGCTGACCCGCATGTTGCCATGCGCCAGCATCATCACCGAGCCGCGGACGCCGGTCAGCGCGGCCAGCATCTCGGTGTGGCCGGCGAAGTGATAGCCGGCCTTGTTCAGCGCTTCCTTGTTCAAGGGGCCGGTGACCATGCCCTGGATGCGCCCGGCCTGGGCCAGCCGCACCGCCCGCTCCACCGCCAGATAGGCGAAGCGCCCGCCATCCGCCGACAGCACGCCCGGGCGGATCGGCTCGCCCTCCGGCCCGGCCTGCAGGCAGGCCAGCGCCGGCCAGGACGCGTCGCCCTCCTGCACCTCGGGGAACTCCAGCCCGCTGCCCAGCGCCGTCCGCGCCGCCTCCAGCGACACCCGGCTGCCGATCACCAGCAGGCGCAGGTCACCGGCCGCCAGCCTGTCCTGCAGCCGCGCGCAGGCCTTGACGATGATCTCGGGGCCGACGCCGGCCGGGTCCCCCATGGTGATGGCGAGGTGAGGTGTCATGCGTGCGCTCCTTGCAGGTCCGCCCGTTCGAGGCCGAGCAGCCGTCGCAGCAGCCCGGGGTCGCCGAACGCGCCCGATTTCGAGATGACGCGGACGCCGTCGAACCGCCCGCCGCGCAGCGTCGAATGGGGCACGCCGGGCTGCAGATGGCCATCGAGATCCAGCCGCTCCGCCTCCAGAGCCATGCACAGCGTCCGCAGGGTCTCGCCGCCCGCGACGAGCAGCGTGCCGGGCGGGTCGATCCGCCGGACCAGGGCGCCGAGTTCCTCCGCGATGCGCCGGGCGGCCTCGTCGCGCGCCAGCCCTTCCGGAAGCGCCACGGCGGCCAGGGCGACGCCTTGGTCACTCAGCTGCCGCCCCAGACGGGCGGCGGCACCGTTTCCGCCAGGGGGCAGGACGGTGACGAGCGGCGCGCAGGCGGCCAGTTGCGCCGCGGTGGCGGGATGGTCAGTGCCGAACAGCCCCAGCACCGGGCCGGCCGGTTCGACGGGAGGCGCGACGGGGCGGCGGAGCGGCCCCGCCAGGGCGCCGGCCAGCCCACCGCTGCCGCACCACAGGACCGGCGCTTCGAGCGCGCGGCCGGCCGCCGCGATGGCGGCGAGGTCGGCATCGGTCTCGGCGTCCCACAGGCTGACGCCGGGCGGCACCGGATCGCCGGGGCGGCGGCGCTGCACCGCCAGCCCTTCCCGCCGCAGCTCGGCCCCCAGATCGGCTGCGACCGGCCACCAGCCATCCGCCTTGCGCGCCAGCTGCACGCCGTGGCGGGTGACGCGGCCCTGGGCGGGAAAGGCCGGCGCGATGATGCAATGGGCCGGCGCAAGGGCCTGAAGCCAGGCGGCGACCTCCGCCCCGGCATGGCCGCGCAGCAGGCTGTCCAGCTTGGCGTAGAAGATCGCGCCCGGCGCCTTCGGCAGCCCGGCGACCAGCCTCGCGAGGATGGTCCGTGCCTCGTCCCGCCCGGCCTCTCGGGTGCCGCTGTCGAGGGCGATGCCGGCCGCCGGCGAGACGTGCGGCGCGTCCGTCCAGTAGACCGGGATCGGTCCGGCCGCGCCGGCAAACGGTGCCGCCGTGTCGAGCGCGCCGGTCAGGTCGTCTGCGATCAGCTGCAGCCGCGTCATCGCCCTCCCCCGGCATTCGCGTGAAGTCTCTCGCCCGGGCGATGCCCGTCGGATTCGGATGCCGCATTGAACCGTCGGCTGATCTTGTTGTCAACATGTTGTAAAAACAAATAGGGAGAAACAGCCCGGCCGGACACGGGATCGGGATCACAGGTTAACAACATTCGGCTGCGCCGACGCCCGTCGGACAGGGAGAACGGTTGATCTGGGCGGCCGGAAACCGCAGATAATAGGATGATCCGCGCCCGACGAGACCTGGGCAATCACGTGCGAGACGATGTCATGGCCGAACAGGGCGCCCTTGAAGACAACTCCGTCCTGGCCGCGGCCGACGCGGCGGGGCGCGGGCGCCAGACACCCCTGGTCCAGAAGGTCTACCAGCATCTGCTGACCCAGATCGGCGGCGGCCAGTTCCAGCCCGACCAGAAGCTGCCGGGGGAGCATGAGCTGGCGGCGCAGTTCCAGGTGTCGCGCCCGATCGTGCGGGAGGCGCTGGGCCGGCTGCGCGAGGACGGGCTGATCTATTCGCGGCGCGGGGCCGGCAGCTTCGTCAAGCCGCAGGCCGTGCAGGCGGAACGGCTTGCGCTGGGCTATTCACCGGTCGAGACGATCGCCGACATCCAGCGCTGCTACGAGTTCCGCCTGACGATCGAGCCCGACCACGCCCACTACGCCGCCCTGCGCTGGAACGATCCGGCGCTGGCGGCGATCGCCGCGGCCCTCGACCTGATGCGTGACGCCACGCGGGCGCACCGGCACCGCGAGGACGCCGATTTCGCCTTCCACCTCGCCGTCGCGAAGGCGGCGAACAACCACTACTACGTGTCGTCCCTGCAGGCGCTGCGCGAGCACATCGCCGTCGGCATGAAGTTCCACGGCGTGTCGCTGATGGGGCCGCGATCGGGCCTCGCCGGCGTGCTGGAGGAGCACCGGACGATCTTCGAGGCGATCCGCAGCCGGGACGCCGAGCTGGCCCGGACGGCCATGCGACGGCACCTGGAGGGATCGCGCGACCGGATCTTCGAGGGCCGCGTGCTGGACCTTGCCCTGTGATGCGCCGGGCCGGACGCGATCCATAGTTCCTTCTTACGCGACGCCAGCGGGCTGCCTTGCGCGGCTGGCCAGGAAGCGCCGCAGGCGCTCGTGCCGCGGCGCCTCCAGGACCACGCCCGGCGGGCCGCTTTCGAGCACCTCGCCGTGATCGAGGAACCAGACCGAATCCGCCACCTCGCGGGCGAAGCCGAGCTCATGCGTGACCACGATCATGGTCATGCCGCCGCGGGCCAGCGCCTTCATCACCTGCAGCACCTCGCCGACCATCTCCGGGTCGAGCGCGCTGGTCGGCTCGTCGAACAGCATGATCTCGGGATCCATCGCCAGCGCCCGGGCGATGGCGACGCGCTGGCGCTGGCCGCCCGACAGCCTTGCCGGCAGGGCGTCGGCCTTGTCGGCCAAGCCGACCTGGGCGAGCTCGGCCATCGCCCGGTCCCGCGCCTCGGCCTTCGGCATCCGGCGCAGGCGCCTGAGGCCGAGCTCGACATTGCCGCGCGCGGTCAGGTGCGGGAACAGGTTGAAGGCCTGGAACACGAAGCCGATCCGCTGGCGCAGCCGGTTGATGTCGACGGTGCGCGACGCCACGTCGATGCCGCCGACCAGGACCCGGCCCCGCTGGATCTCCTCCAGCCGCGTCACCGTCCGGATCAGCGTCGACTTGCCCGAGCCGGAGGGGCCGAGCAGCACCAGCACCTCGCCCCGGCGCGCCTCGCCGGACACGCCGTTCAGGATCTGCAGGGGTCCGAACGACTTGCGCACCTCCTCGAACCGGATCATGCCGCCGCCCCGACCGCCTGCCCGACCCGCAGTCCCGTGCGTCGCGCGGCGACGCGGCGCTCGAGCCGGCGCGCCACCGAGGTCAGGGCGAAGCAGAGCGTGAAATAGGTCAGCGCCAGCAGGCCGTAGACCTCGAACGGCCTGGTCATCAGCTGGTTGTTCACCTGGCTGGCCGCGAAGGTCACCTCATGGGCGCTGATGACATAGCCGAGCGAGGTCTCCTTGATGGTCGAGACGAACTGGCTGACCATGCTGGGCAGCATGTTGTGCAGCGCCTGCGGCAGCACCACCCGGAAGGTCGTCGGGATGTAGCCCAGGCCGAGGGACCGCGCCGCCTCGACCTGCCCCCGCGGCAACGCCTCGATGCCGGCCCGGATGATCTCGGACAGATAGCTGGCCTCGTAGATCACGAGCGTGATGACCAGCGTCTCGACCCCGCCGATCGGGCGGCCGATGACCAGCGGCGCGACGAAGTAGGTCCAGAAGATGAACATGATCAGCGGCAGGCCGCGGACGACATGCACCACCGCCTTGGCCGGCACGCGCAGCCAGCGATGGGGGCTGAGCCCGGCCAGCGCCAGGCCGACGGCGAAGGGGAAGCTCAGCAGCAGGCCGAGCGCCGCCATGAACAGCGTCATCGCCAGGCCGCCGACCGGGCCGTGGGGGTACTGGCCGATCAGGAACAGGAGCCAGTTGTCCTCGAGGATCTGGAGCATCAGCGGATCTCCAGCCTGAGCCGGCGGTCGGCATAGCTGCCCAGCGCCATGATCGCGAAGGAGATGGCGAGGTAGAGGGCGGTGGCGACGGCGAAGGCCTCGAAGGTCTTGAAGGTGTAGGTGTCGACCTCGCGGGTCCTGTAGGTCAGCTCGCCGACGCCGATCGCCATGGCCAGGCTGGTGTTCTTGAACAGCAGCAGCGTCTGGTTGATCAGCGGCGGGATCACCAGGCGGACCGCCTGGGGCAGGATCACCCAGCCCATGGCCTGCAGATAGGTGAAGCCGATCGACCGGGCGGCCTCGTATTGCGTCTTCGGGATCGAGCGGATGCCGCTGCGCAGATCCTCCGAGACATAGGCCGCGGCGGCCAGGCCCAGCGCCACCGCCGCCAGCATGAACTCGCTGCCATGGCCGTTGATCCAGACCCGTGCGGATCGCGGCAGCAGCTGCGGGATGCCGAAGTACCAGACGAAGATCTGCACCAGCAGCGGCACGTTGCGGTGGTATTCGACATAGACCGACACCAGCCATTCGCACGGCCGGAACGGGACCATGCGGATCAGCGTCAGCAGGATGCCCACTGTCATCGCCAGCAGCCAGGCGGCGGCGGTCAGCGCGATCGTGGTGGCGATGCCCCAGAGGAACCAGTCCAGGTATTCGCCGGTCAGGACCGCGGCAGGATCGAAGATCGTGCCCATGGCGTCGACCCTCGGCCGGTCAGCCCTTGATCTCTTCGATCCTGAAGTCCCGCTTCAGGCCGTAGACGGTGTCCGGCCCGAACCATCTGGTGAAGATGCGGTCGGCCTCGCCCGAGGCTTCGAGCGCCGTCAGAGCCTTGTCGACCTCGCCCTTGAACGCCGCCTCGCCCTTGCGGATGCCGAGGCCCCAGGGCTCGACGAAGACCGACTTGTCGATGATGGCCAGGGGATCCTCCGCCTGCTTGCGCAGCTTCACCAGGATCAGCTCGGAGGCGCAGAAGCCGTCGACCTTGCCCTGCACCAGGGCGAGGAAGGCAGAGGACGAGTCCTGGAACGTCACCGTCTCGGCCGAGGGGATCTCGCGCCGGACGCCCTGCTCCGAGGACGAGCCCTTCAGCGCGCTGACCTTGCGGCCGGCCAGCTGGTCCAGGCTTTCGATCCCGGAGTCCTCGGCCACCAGCATCTTCTGCTGGCTGACGAAATAGGAGTAGCTGTAGTCGATCTGCTGCGCCCGCTCCTTCGACCAGCCGAGATTGGCGGCCAGGATGTCGACCCGGCCCTGCAGCAGCTCCGGGATCCGTGCCTCGACCGCGATCGGCTTCAGCTCCAGCTTGACGCCCAGCGCCTCCGCCACCTTGCCGCACATGTCGACGTCGTAGCCGACGATCTCCCGCGTCTTCGGGTCCTGGAAGCTGAAGGGCTCGGCCGTGCCCAGCGTGCCGCAGACCAGGGTGCCGCGGGCCTTGACGTCGGCCAGCTCATCGGCCCGGGCGGCGGCGGACACCCCGGCGGCCAGGGCCACGCCCAGAAGCAGGATGCGAAGCGACGACATGACGGAAACCTCCATGCTTGGTCTTGCTTTGTTGTCAGGCCAGGGCGGCGCAGGCGCGGGCCAGCCGCGCGCAGGCCTCCTCGATCTGCGGCAGCGACGCGGCGATCGACAGGCGCAGATAGGGCGACAGGCCATAGGCCGTGCCGTCGACCACGGCAACCCCGGCGGCGTCGAGGAAATACATCACCACGTCGCCGTCGGTCTCCAGCACCCGGCCGTCCGGCGTCGCCCGGCCGATCAGGCCGGCGCAGGAGGGATAGACGTAGAAGGCGCCGTCCGGGGCGCTGCAGCTCAGCCCGCGGCACTCGTTCAGCAGCGCGACGGCGCGGTCGCGCCGGGCGCGGTAGGCCGCGCGCATCTCGGCCACGACGCCCTGGTCGCCGGTCAGCGCCGCCGCCGCCGCGGCCTGGCTGACCGAGCAGGCGGCGGAGGTCGACTGCGACTGCACCGTGTTGATGGCGGCGATCAGCGGCGCCGGGCCGGCGCCGTAGCCGATGCGGAACCCGGTCATGGCATAGGTCTTGGAGACGCCGTTCACCAGCAGCGTGCGGTCGAGGAGATCCGGCTCGACCGCCACCGGGCAGACCGCGGCGCCGCCGTCGAAGCGGATATGCTCGTAGATGTCGTCGGTCATCAGCGCCACATGCGGATGGCGCAGCAGCACATCGGCCAGGGCGCGCATCTCGCCTTCGGCATAGAAGGCGCCGGTCGGGTTGCAGGGCGAGTTCAGGATCACCCAGCGCGTCCGCGGCGTGATCGCCCGCTCCAGCGCCCCGGCCGACAGCTTGAAGCCCGAATCCTCGCCGCAGGCGACGACGACCGGCGTGGCGTCGCAGGCCAGCACCATGTCGGGGTAGGACACCCAGTAGGGCGCCGGGACGATGACCTCGTCCCCTTCGCCGATGGTGGCGGACAGGGCGTTGTAGATGACCTGCTTGGCGCCGCCGCCGACGCTGATCTGGTCGGCCCCGTAGCGGACGCCGTTCTCGCGCTCCAGCTTGGCGATGATGGCCTGCCGCAGCGCCGGCGTCCCGTTCACCGGCGTGTACCGGGTCTCTCCGGCCTCCATCGCCGCCGTCGCCGCGGCCCGGATATGGGCCGGCGTGTCGAAGTCCGGCTCGCCGGCGGTCAGGTCGATGATGTCGCGGCCCTGCGCCTGCAGCTGCCGGGCGCGGGCCCGGGCCACCATGCTGGGCGACGGCTTGATCCGCCGCACCCGGGCGGACAGGGGGATGGCGCTCATCGCCCGGCCTCCCGGGAGCTCGATGCAGCCGGCAGGCCGACATAGCCGTCGGGCCGGCCGTCGCGGATCGCCTGCAGCGCCTCGGCCTCGCGCGCCTCCTGCCGGCGCACCAGCGCCAGCAGCTCGCCGGCGACGGCGCGGTCGAAGCAGACGACCCCGTCCTCGTCGCCGAGCACGACGTCGCCCGGCATCACCACCATGCCGTCGACCGCCACCGGGACGTTGATCTCGCCGGGGCCGGTCTTGTATGGGCCGCGATGCGTCACGCCGCGGGCGAAGCAGGGGAAATCCGCGGCTGCGAAGGCGGCGACGTCGCGGATCGCGCCGTCGATCACGAAGCCGGCGACGCCGATGGCCCGGGCCCGGCTCAGCATGATCTCCCCGACCAGCGCCTGGCCGAGGTCCCCGCCGCCGTCGACCACCAGCACGTCGCCCGGCCGCAGCAGCTCATAGGCCTTGTGCAGGGTGACGTTGTCGCCGCCGCGGGTCTTGACCGTGACCGCAGTCCCGACCAGCCGCGCGCCGCGGTGATAGGGCCGGAGCATTCGGGTGCCGTGCAGGCGGTTCATGTTGTCGGACACGACGGCCACGGCGGCGTGGCGGAACCCGTCCAGGATCTCGGACGGGACGGAGGACGGGGAGGGAAGCTGGCGGTGGCCGGGGATGTCCATGGGCAAAAGCACGAAAGGGAGCGCGCCGGGGCGCCGATGCGAAAGATCATTCCGCTTGGCTGGCGCGACGAAAAGCGAATATTTTCGCTATGAACCGATCGCTTTTTCTCATCTGTCGCGAGGACCCGTGACCATCACGCTGAAGCAGGCGGAGGCCTTCCACTGGATCGCGCGGCTCGGCAGCCTGGTGGATGCGGCCGGGCGCCTGAACCTGGCCCAATCGACGATCTCGAAGCGGATCCAGGAGCTGGAGGCGATCCTCGGCAAGCCGCTGTTCGACCGCAGCAGCCGCGCGGTGCGCCTCACCCGCACCGGCGAGGCGCTCGTCCCGCTCGCCGCCGACCTGCTGCAGTCGGCCGCCCGGTTCCGCGGGGCCGCCGCCGGCCCCATGGCCTTCAGCGGGCCGTTCCGCTTCGGCGTGACCGAGCTGATCGCCGTCACCTGGCTGCCGAAGCTGATCGTGGCGATGAAGGCCGCCTATCCGCAGGTGATCCCGGAGCCGGAGGTCGATTCCAGCGTGCCCCTGTTCGAGCGGCTGGCCGAGCGGAGGATCGACATGGTGATCGGCCTCGACCCGCCGGCCAATCCGGAGTTCAAGGCGGTGCCGCTCGACAGCGTCAACCTGCAATGGATGTGCGCACCCGGCGTCGGGCCGGCCGAGGAGGTCGTGCCGCTGTCGCGGATGGCGGACTACCCGATCCTGACGCAGTCCTCCGGCTCGGGCCTGCAGCGCCTGGTGCTGGACTGGCTGGCGGCCAACGGCCTGACCGTCGACCGCATCGTCCGCTGCAACAGCCTGCATGTCCTGGCCGAGCTTGCCGCCGCCGGCCTCGGCATCGCCTTCCTCAGCGAGGTCTACAGCCGGCCCGAGGTCGCCAGGGGCCGGCTGCGGGTCGTCAGGACCGAGCCAGCCATCCCGCCGATCCAGTATTTCGCCGTGCACCGCACCGGCGACCTGGACGCGCTGGGGGCGCTGACCGCGCAGATCGCCAAGTCGTGCTGCGACTTCTCGGGGCGCCAGTTACGTTAGGCCACGCCCTCCTCCTCGTGCATGTCCGCCCGCCGGTCGCCGGAGGAGAAGGCAATGATCGCCTGCAGCGGCTCGTCGCCGACGCAGCGCGCCCAGTGCGGCACGCCGCGCGGGATGCGGATGGCGGAGCCGGGTTCCAGCGCCAGGATCTCGTCGCCCAGCCGGTGCTCGCAGCGGCCGGAGACGACGTACAGCACCTCCTCGCAATTCGGGTGGGAGTGCAGAGGGTTGCGCTCGCCCGGCTTGATCGTCACCAGGCCGAAGGTCAGCTCGGCGCCGGGCATGGCGGCGCCGGTCACCAGCCAGTCGAGCCGGCCCCAGTCGAGGATCGCGGTCTCGCGGCGGGCGGCATCGGCCACGCAGGGATGGGTGGTCATGGGGTCGTACTCCGGGATCGGGATCAGAGGCTGACGGTCACGCCCGCCGGCGTGCGCTGGAAGGCCTCGAACAGGGCCATGATCCGGGCGGCGTCCTGCAGCGTGCCCTTGGTGGGCGGCGTGCCGGCCAGGGCGCTGTCGCAGAAATGCAGGATCTCCGGCACATAGCCGAGAGTGAACAGGTTGTTGTTGTAGAGTTGGCCGAGCGAGCATTCCGGCTCCCACAGGATCGGAGCCTCGTGGTCGCCCTGGATGAAGGACGCGGCGCGGCCATAGGCGGGCAGCGCCGCCCGCCGGTAATAGGTCAGCCGGACGCCGTTCTCGACCACCGCATTGGCGCGGTTGCCGATCACCTCGACCCGCTCCAGCGGGCTGGTGCCGGACTGGCCGGCGGCGAAATGCAGGCTGCCGATGGCGCCGCTCTTGAACCGCAGCGACACCACCGCGGCGCCGTTCTCCGGCTCCCATTCGTAGCTCATCCGGTCGACCGGCCCCATCAGGTGCAAGAGGATCGCGGCCGGGTGGTAGATGTGGTCGAGGAAGCTCTGCATCGCCACCAGGTCGCCCCGGCGCTCCAGCGGCGGCAGCGCCTGCGGGTAGCGGACGGCGATCGAGGAGACGCGGCCGAACTCCGGGCTGTCGATGATCGATTTCAGCTTCTCGATGGTCGGGAAGAACATCTTCTTTAGCCCGGTCATGACGAAGCGGCCGTGCCGGCTGCTGGCCGCCTCAAGGTCGCGGATCTCGGCCAGGCTGGCGGCCGTGGGCTTCTCCATCCAGACATGGGCGCCGGCGGCCAGCACGTCCTGGGCCAGGCCGGTCGCCTGCACCCGCCCGTCCGGATGGTAGGCGGTGACGATGAACACCACCTCCGGCCGCTCGGCCGCGAGCATCTCGCGATGGTCGGTGTAGCTGCGGCCGGCACCGAACAACCGGGCGTAGTCGGCCGCCCGGCCGCCATCGACGTCGCAGATTGCGGCGAGATCGACCGGGGCGTAGCGCAGCGACGGGTAGATGTTGCGGTAGGAATGGCCGCCGGCGCCGATGAAGCAGGCCTTCAGGCGCCGCTCGTACTCGAAATTGTAGGTGATGTCGGTCATGCGGTCATCCCTTGAGGGCACCCTGGGTCAGGCCTTCGGTGAAGCGGCGCTGGGTGGCGATGTAGAGGAGTACGATCGGCAGGAAGGAGATCACCGTGCCGGCGAAGACCAGGCGGTGATCGGTCGAATAGGTGCCGGCGAAGCGGACCAGGCCGAGCGGCAGGGTCTGCACCTCGGGCGAGATCAGCACCACCAGCGGCAGGAAGAAGTCGTTCCAGGTGCCCAGCGCGCTGATCACCACCAGGGCCAGCACCGCGGGGGCCGAGATCGGCAGGAAGATCCGCAGCAGGATGCGGCCATGGCCGCAGCCGTCGACCCGCGCCGCCTCCAGCAGCTCATGCGGCACGTTGCGGAAGAAGTTGCGCATCAGGAAGACGCCGAACGGGATGCCGTTGCCGACCTGCGCCAGGGTGATGCCGGCCAGGCTGTCGAGCAGCCCGAGGCCGGAGAGCAGCTGGTACAGCGGGATGACGATCGCCTGGATCGGCACGGTCAGGCCGAGGACCAGCAGGTAGAACAGCGCCTCGCTGCCGCGGAACCGCATCTTGGCGAAGGCATAGCCGGCGGGAGCGCAGACCAGGATCATCAGCACCACGACCGCAGCGACATTGGCCAGGCTGTTCAGGATCAGCTCGCCGAACGACCCGATCCGCCAGGCGTCGACATAGTTGACCCACATCAGCCGGTCCGGCGCGGCGAAGGGATCGGCGGTGGCGATCTCGGCCTCGGTCTTCAGGCTGGAGGCGAGCAGCCACAGGAACGGCCCCAGCAGGAAGGCGAGCGGCGGCAGCAGGCCCAGCGCCCGCCAGCGGTCGGAGCGGCGGCTCATCGCACCCGCTCCCGCCAGCGGTTGAAGCCGACGGTGATGGCGATCGCCATCAGGCTCAGCACGACGCACAGCGCCGCGGCGCGGCCGTGGTCCTGCAGCTGGAAGGCCAGCTTGTAGATGTAGGTGGTCAGGAGCTCGCTGCGGTAGAACGGCCCGCCCTGGGTCATCACCCAGATCGTGGCGAAGCCCTTCAAGCCGTTGATCAGGGCCAGCGAGGCGACGAAGGTCATGACCTCGCGCAGCCCCGGGATGGTGACGTGGCGCAGCTTCTGGAAGGCGGTGGCGCCATCCACCTCCGCCGCGTCGTACAGGGTGCGGTCGACGCCCTGCAGCCCGGCGATGAACAGCAGCATGTACAGGCCGAAACCCTGCCAGCTGCTGGCGATGTTGATCGAGAACAGCACCAGGAACGGCTCCGACAGCCAGCCCCGGGCCAGGCTGTCCAGGCCGAGGGTGTAGAAGGCGCCATTGATCAGGCCGAAATAGGGGTCGTAGATCTTGCTCCAGATCACGCCGACCACCGCCAGCGACACCACATGCGGCAGGAAGAAGGCGCAGCGGTAGAAGATCCGCCCGGCCTTGAGCCCGGAGATCGCCAGCGCCAGGGCGAAGCCCGAGCCCCCGGCGAAGACCAGATGCAGCACCAGCCAGACGATGGTCTGGCGCAGCGCCTGCCAGAAGATCGGGTCGCCCGCCAGCCGGGCGTAGTTCTGCAGGCCGGCGCCCGCCGCCGCGCCGGCGCCGGTGTCCCACGCGGTGACGCTGAGGCGCAGCGTGTCGGCGATCGGCAGCAGGGTGAACAGGGCGTAGAGGCCAACCGCCGGCAGCAGGAACGGGATGGCGGCCCGCAGCCCCTCCCCGCCCGGCCGGGCGGTGCCGGCCAGAAGCCGGCCCCCGCGCCGCGCCCGCCGCGCCGCGCTGTCGGGCAGCACCGTCACTTCGCCGCCTGCCGCATCTGGCCGTCGATCTGCGCCATGCCCGCCTCGGCCCCGATCTGGCCGCCGATCAGGCCCTGGATGACCTGCATGTAGGCCTCCAGGACATTGCCCGGCATGTAGACGCTGGGGTTGAAGCCGACGCCCTTGTCGGCCGCGGCGAAGACGCCGGCCAGCACCGGCTGGGTCGGCTTCAGGCCGGCCAGGGCCCGCGGATAGACCATCCAGCTGCTGGCATGCGAGGCCCGCCGGGTCATCACCGCATCCGACAGGATGTAGTCGAGCCATTTCAGGGCGAGGTCGGGATGGCGCGAGGTCTTCGGCAGCATCCAGCTCCAGCCCACGCCGCCGGTGGCCAGGGATTCGCCGGCGATGTCCGACGGCATCGTCGCATAGCCGGCATTGGCCATGTCGAAGCCGGCCTTGCGGGCGTTGTTGGTGAACCAGGGGCCGGCCACCATCATCGCCGCGCGTTTGGTGAACCAGAGCCGGGCGGCGGCGTCGAGGTCCAGCCCGACCATCTGCGGCTGGACGTAGTCGGCGGCGACCAGGTCGACCAGGCGCTGCGCCCCCTTGACCATGGCCGGGTCGGTCCAGGGCCGCTTGCCGGACAGCACCTCGCCGACGACCTGCCGGCCCGCCGTCACCTGCAGCAGGTTGCCGAACAGGTGGCCGCCATTGGCGTTGTTGCGCGGACCGACGGTCAGCGGCTGGATGCCCGCCTGCTTGATCTCGCCGAGCAGCTTGAGGAAGCCTTCGTAGCTGTCCGGCATGGTCCAGCCATGCTCGGCGAACATGTCCTTGTGGTAGAAGACGCCGATGACGTCGAGCCCGTCCGGGATCTCGTAGATCTCGCCGCCGAACTGGCCCTTCAGCGTGTCGTACAGCCAGGGGTAGAGCTGCGCCTTCCAGCCGCGCTCGTCGTAATAGCGGGTCAGCGGCACCACCAGCCCGGCCTTGGCGACGATGCCGACCCGGCCGACGCCGGAATTGGTCAGCACCAGGTCGGGCCCGGCATCGGACTGGATCGCCGCCTGCACGGCACCGTTGGAGATGGTGCCGGTCGGCACCATGAACTCCACCGTCACGCCGGGATTGGCCGTCTCGAAATCGGCCTTCAGGCCGTTCCAGAGATCGCCGATCAGCGGATCCGTGATCTGCTCCGGCCCCCAGATCTTGAGGATTTCCGCCCTGGCCGGCGCGGGGCCCGTGGCGATGCCGGCGGCGGCGACAGCCAGCCACAGGCCGAGACGTCTCAGCATTCCCAGATCCTCCCTTGTTGATCGGGCCGCGCCTCTTGACGGGCCGGCCCGACACGGTCAGCCGGCTTCGGCCATCAGCTGCGCCATCACCGACTGGCGGACATCGGCGATGTGCTCCGCCATCAGCCGGGCGGCGAGGCCGGCGTCGCGCTGGCGGAAGGCGCCGAGGATGCGGTCGCGCTCCGCCGCCGCGCGTTCGGCGAAGTCCCGGCTGCGGTTGGCGATCACCCGGCACATCTGGATCTGCAGCGCCAGGCGCGACAGCGTGTCGACCAGGGCGTGATTATCCGACAGCTCGGCGATGAATTCGTGGAAGCGCCGGTCCTCCGCGGCATAGGCGGCCATGTCGTCCGACCGCAGCGCCTGGACGGCGCGGTCGAGCATCGCGGACAGCCGGTCGATGTCGCCGTCCGTCGCGCGCTCGACCGCCCGCCGCGCGGCCATCGCCTCCAGCGTCTCGCGCAGGTCGTACAGGTCCTCGACATCCTTGCGCGACAGCTGGCGCACGAAGAAGCCGCGATAGGGGCGGATCTCGATCAGCCCTTCCCGCTCCAGCGTGCCGATCGCCTCGCGGAACGGGGTGCGGCTGGTCGACAGCCGCTCGACCAGCTTCTTCTCGTCGATCGCCGCCCCGGCGGGCAGCTCGCCACTGACGATCATCCGGACCAGCTCGTCGCGGATCCGCTCGCGGAGGGTGAGATGTTTTTCAGCGCTCATGAGGGCAACCCTATCCGGCTTGTGAATAATACACAATATGCAATATGCTTTTGGCAATCGAAGAACAGGGAGGCAAGACATGGCCGTGCTGGTGATCGGGACCTGCGACACGAAGGCGGCGGAGCTGGCCTATGCCCGGGACTGCATCCGGGCGGCCGGCGCGGCGGCGCAGCTGGTCGATGTCGGCACCCGCGGCGGCGGGGACGAGGCCGATGTGACCGCCGCCGAGGTCGCCGGCCACCACCCGGACGGAGTGGCCGCGGTGCTCGGCGCCACCGACCGCGGCGTGGCGGTATCGGCGATGGCGGCCGCGCTGACGCGCTATCTGGCGACGCGCGACGACATCGACGCCGTGCTGGGGCTGGGCGGCACCGGCAACACCGCGCTGGTCACGGCGGCGCTGCGCGCCCTGCCGGTCGGGCTGCCGAAGCTGATGGTGTCGACCGTCGCCTCCGGCAATGTCGCGCCCTATGTCGGGGCGACGGACATCACAATGATGCATTCGGTGGTCGACATCGCCGGGCTGAACGCCATCAGCCGGCGGGTGATCGCCAACGCCGCCCATGCGGTGGCCGGCATGGCGACATGGCGGGCCGCTCCCGGCGCGGCCGACCGGCCGGCGATCGGCATGACCATGTTCGGCGTCACCACGCCCTGCGTGACCGAGGCCCGGCGCTTATTGGAGCAGGATCATGACTGCCTGGTGTTCCACGCCACCGGCACCGGCGGCCAATCGATGGAGAAGCTGGCCGATGGCGGCTTCCTGCGCGGCGTGATCGACGCCACCACCACCGAGGTCGCGGATTTCCTGGTCGGCGGCGTCTTCGCCTGCAGCGAGGACCGGTTCGGCGCGATCGCCCGCACCGGCCTGCCCTATGTCGGGTCGACCGGCGCCGCCGACATGGTGAATTTCGGCGCGATGGAGACGGTGCCGGAAAAATTCCGCGGCCGGCGCCTGCATGTCCACAACGCCCAGGTGACGCTGATGCGGACGACGCCGGAGGAGAATGCGGCGATCGGCGCCTGGATCGCCGCGCGGCTCAACCTCTGTCCCGGGCCGGTCCGCTTCCTGCTGCCGCTCGGCGGCGTCTCGGCCATCGACGCACCTGGCCAGCCCTTCCATGACCCCGCCGCCGACGAGGCCCTGTTCCAGGCCCTGCGCCGCGACCTGCGGCAGACCGCCGACCGGCGGCTGATCGAGCTGCCGCTGCACATCAACGACCCGGAGTTCGCGGCCGCGCTGGTGCGCGAGTTCCGGGCGATCGTCACCCCGTGATCCGAAGGACCGATAGGATGACCCGTTTCGCCCGCGCCGACCTCCTGGCCCGGTTCCGCCGCATGGTCGAACGGCGGGAGCCGATCGTCGGCGGCGGCGCCGGCACCGGCCTGTCCGCCAAATGCGAGGAGGCCGGCGGCATCGACCTGATCGTCATCTACAACTCCGGCCGCTACCGCATGGCCGGCCGCGGCTCGCTGGCCGGGCTGCTGGCCTATGGCAACGCCAACGAGATCGTGGTCGAGATGGCCCGCGAGGTGCTGCCGGTGGTGAAGCACACGCCAGTCATCGCCGGGGTCAACGGCACCGACCCGTTCCTGCTGACCGATCATTTCCTGGCCGGGCTCAAGGCCATGGGCTTCGCCGGGGTGCAGAACTTCCCGACCGTCGGCCTGATCGACGGCACCTTCCGCCAGAACCTGGAGGAGACCGGGATGGGCTATGGGCTGGAGGTCGAGATGATCGCCCGCGCCCACGCCCTCGATCTCCTGACCACGCCCTATGTGTTCTCGGCCGCGGAGGCGGTGGCGATGGCCGAGGCCGGGGCCGACATCATCGTGCCGCATATGGGCCTGACCACCGGCGGCGCGATCGGTGCCGAGACGGCCAAGACCTTGGACGACTGCGTCGCCCTGGTCGACGACTGGGCCGCGGCGGCGCTGGCGGTCCGCCCGGACATCATCGTGCTGTGCCATGGCGGGCCGATCGCGACGCCGGAGGACGCCGCCTACGTCCTGCAGCGCTGCCGCCATTGCCATGGCTTCTACGGCGCCAGCTCGATGGAGCGGCTGCCGACCGAGCAGGCCCTCACCGCCCAGACCCGCGCCTTCAAGCAGGTGACGTTCTGACGGGGCCGGGGCTCCGGCTCAGGCCCCGCATCCGTCGATCCAGCCGGGGGCGAGGCGCACATACTTGATCGCCCGCCGGTGCCAGGTGAAGGCCAGGTGGAGCGCCCCGTCCGGCCCCTCCAGCAGGGCCGGATAGGACAGCTCGCTGTTGCGGCCGTCGAGCGAGTTGTTGGTCAGGCAGGTTCCCGGGCCGTCCTCGACGATCCGGCGCAGGGGGAAGCTGCGGCCCTCATCCTCCGAGACGCAGAGGGCCAGCGGCGCGCGCGGCACGCCCCAGACCGGCGAGCACCCACCCTCGGCGTCGGGGCGCGAATCGCCTTCGCCGATCTCGTCGTAGAGCGACCGGCGCCGGTCCTGCGAGGTGGCGGCCGAGGACGGGTTGCACAGCAGCGCGACACGGCCGTCGGACAGGCGGATGGCGACGATCGAGGAGTTGTTGTTCGGCACGTCGGTGGGCTGAGGCACCGACCATGCGCGCCCGCCATCCAGGCTGTCCGACCGGTGCACGAAATCTGCCTGTCGGCGGCGGTAAAAGGCCACGACGCGCCCGCCCCCGAGCGGCACCAGCGTCATGTGCACCGAGCCGACCGAGCCGGATATTTCGGTGAGATCCCAGCTCTCGCCGCGGTCGCGGCTGACGGCGAGCGCGGAGGTGTCGTGGCTGCCGGTCCAGCGCCGGCCGGGCAGCCCGACGCAGCGGAACACCGGCATCACCCAGGCGCCGTCGTCGCGCACCACGATCGGCGCCCGCACGAAGCTGCCGCGCGGCAGGTCGAGCTCGCGCGCCGGCCCGGCGGAGAGCCGCCCGTCGGCGAGGTCGAGCGCCCGCCAGCGCAGCAGGCATTCGTCCTGGTTGCCCGCGGGCTGCGCGGTGTGGACCAGGGCCACGCCTCCGTCCGGATCGGTGAAGATCACCGGGTTCTGCTCGGACCGCGCGGGATCGCCGCTCGCCTGAAGCGGGGCGGTCCATTGCGCGGCGCCAGGCGCCAGGGCCGAGACGCGGATGGAGATGTCCGACGCCCCTTCGATGGTGCCGCCGAACCAGGCGCAGGCGAGCGAACCATCCGGCAGGAAAGCGAGGAAGGCGGCGTGGTTCTGCGCCACGGGCGACGGCAGGAAGGCCTCGAGCCGCCCCGCCGGACCGGGGGCGACGACACCCGTCATGCGCGCGGCAATCTCATCGGGGCTCAACGGTCCCTCCCAGATCGTGAATGGGCCGCACGATGCTGGCCGGGCAATCGGTTGTCAAGTTGTATCGCCGACTTCCCGAGACATCGGATCCAATAAATTATCTTCTATTTCAAATCGTTAAATACACTCTCCACCATGTGATGAACCTCACTGGCGCAACCAAAAAACCACAAGTTGACAACACGCAGCCGGAAACCTCATAGTCCGGGCAACAGGAAGGCGGGCATGCGGGAATCCTCGGCGGCATCGCCGCGCCCGGATGCCGGAACGACCATCGTCAGGGAGGCCAAGGGTGTTGCCCAGATTTCCGCTGATCGGCGCCGCGCTGGCGGTGCTGTCCTTCGGCCCGGCCTTCGCGCAGGCGAAGTCCGACGTCACCATCGTGCTGGGCGAGGACGTCGACCTGGTCGAGCCCTGCATGGCGACGCGCTCCAACATCGGCCGCATCATCCTGGAGAATGTCTCGGAGACGTTGACCGAGCTGGATGTGAGCGGCGGCAAGGGCCTGGCGCCGCGGCTGGCGGAGAGCTGGGAGGCGGTCAACGACAAGACCTGGCGCTTCCATCTGCGCCAGGGCGTCACCTTCTCCGACGGCACGGCCTTCGATGCCAATGACGTCAAGCACTCGCTCGAGCGCGCCCTGAGCGACAAGATCAGCTGCGAGGCGGCGCGCTATTTCGGCGGCATGACGATCTCGGCCCAGGTGGTGGACGATCACACCGTCGACATCACCACCGACCCCGCCCAGCCGATCCTGCCGCTGCTGATGTCGCTCTTGACCATCGTGCCGTCCGAGACGCCGGTCGAGTTCACGCGCAAGCCGGTCGGCACCGGCCCCTATGCGCTGTCGGAATGGACGCCCGGGCAGCGGATCGTCCTCGAACGCCGCGACGGCTACTGGGGCAAGCCGCCGGCCGTGACCAGGGCGACCTACGTGTTCCGCCCGGACTCCGCCGTCCGCGCGGCGATGGTGGAGACGGGCGAGGCCGACATCGCGCCGTCGATCTCGGAGCAGGACGCCACCAACGCCGCGACCGACTTCTCCTATCTGAACTCCGAGACCTTCTACCTGCGGCTCGACCATTCGATGCCGCCGCTGAATGACAAGCGTGTGCGCCAGGCGCTGAACATGGCGGTCGACCGCGAGGCCTTCATCGGCACGATCCTGCCGAAGGGGACGGAGCTGGCGACCGCCATCGTCCCGCCGACCACGCTGGGCTGGAACAAGGACGTCAAGGCACCGGCCTATGACCTGGACGGGGCGAAGGCCCTGCTGGCCCAGGCGAAGGCCGACGGCGTGCCGGTCGACACCAGGCTGGAGCTGGTCGGCCGCACCAACACCTTCCCGAACGTCACCGAGGTGATGGAGGCGCTGCTCGGCATGCTCCAGGAAGCCGGCTTCAACGTCGACCTGAAGATGCACGAGGTGGCGGAGTTCGAGGGCCTCTACTCCAAGCCCTACCCGGCAGGCCGCGCGCCGCAGCTGGTCGCGGCGCAGCACGACAACGCCAAGGGCGATCCGGTCTTCTCGATGTACTTCAAGTACCATTCGCAAGGCCGGCAGTCGGGCATCAGCGACCCGAAGGCCGACGAGCTGATCGCGAAGGCCAGCGCCGCCTCCGGCGACGAGCGCGCCAGGCTGTGGTCCCAGCTGTTCGCCTATCTCCACGACGACGTGGTGGCGGACGTGCTGCTGTTCCACATGGTCAGCTTCGCCCGGGTGAACGAGCGGATCGACTTCAAGCCGACCATCGCCACCAACTCGCAGCTCCAGCTCGCCGAGATCGGCTTCAAATAGGCGATCCCAGCAGAAGGCGGACCGGGAATGCTGAAACTCCTGAGGCAGCGCACGCTGGCCAGCCTGGCTTCCCTGGTCGGCCTGATCGTGCTGGTGTTCTTCCTGTCGCGGCTGACCGGCGACCCGACGTCGCTGTTCCTGCCGATCGACGCCTCCCAGGAGATGCGCGACCAGTTCCGCCGGATCCATGGCCTGGACGACCCGCTGCTGCTGCAGTTCGGCCGCTATCTCTGGGACCTGCTGCACCTCGATTTCGGCGAATCGATCCGCAAGGCGCGGCCGGCGATCGACGTGGTGCTCGAAGGCTTCGCCTGGACCCTGCAGCTGGCACTGATCACCATGGCGCTGGTGATGGCGGCGGCGGTGGCGGTCGGGTCGCTGGCCGCCTTCCGCATCGGCGGCGCCTTCGACCGCCTGGCCTCCACCGTCTCCCTGGTCGCCGCGGCCGCGCCGGATTTCTGGATCGCGATCGTCGCCATCGTCCTGTTCTCGATCAATCTCGGCTGGCTGCCCACCTCCGGCACCGGCACGCCGTGGCACTGGATCCTGCCGATCGCCGTGCTGTTCATCCGGCCCTTCGGCCTCCTGGTGCAGGTGGTGCGCGGGTCGATGCTGTCCGCGTTCGGCTCGGCCTATGTGAAGACGGCGCGCGCCAAGGGCGTCAGGAACACCTCCATCATCTTCGTCCACACGCTGCGCAACGCCGTGCTGCCGGTGATCACGGTGATGGGCGACCAGGCGGCGGCCCTGCTGAACGGCGCGGTGGTGGTCGAGACCATCTTCGGCTTCCCCGGCGTCGGCAAGCTGATGATCGACGCCATCCTGCAGCGCGACTTCAACGTCATCCTGGCCGCCATCACGGTGACCGCGGTCGCCATCTTCGTCATGAATCTGCTGATCGACCTCGCCTATGCCGTCCTCGATCCCCGCATCCGGCAGTAGTCCCGTGGCCGACGCGCCGCCCGCGACGGCTCCCGCTCCGGACGCCTGGTCGCCCGGTCGCGTCCTGCGCATGCTGTGGCGGGACAAGCTCGCCTTCGCCGCTGCGATCGTCCTGGTCGTGGTCGTGCTGTGCGCGATCCTGGGGCCGCATTTCCTGACCGAAGCCGCGTCGGCGCAGAATCTGCGCGGCCGCAACGCGCCGCCCTTCTCGCTCGGCCGCGGCTGGCTGTTCGTGCTCGGCGCCGACGCGCTGGGCCGGCCGCTGCTCGCGCGCATCGTCGTGGCGGCGCAGAACACGCTGGCGGTGGCGGCGGGCGCGGTGCTGTGCTCGGCCGTCCTGGGCGCGGCCCTGGGCCTGGTCGCCGGATATGGCGGCCGGCGCACCAGCCAGGCGATCATGCGGCTGGCCGACGTGATCATGTCCTTCCCGTCGCTGCTGCTGGCCGTGGTCGTGCTCTATGTGCTGGCGCCCTCGGTCGCCAACCTCGTGATCGTGCTCGCGATCACCCGCATCCCGGTCTATCTGCGCACCACCCGGGCCGAGGTGCTGGAGATCCGCGAGCGCATGTTCGTGCAGGCGGCGAAGGTGATGGGCGCCTCGCACCGGCGCATCGTCCTGCGCCACATCCTGCCGATCGTGCTGCCGACCCTCCTGACCATCGCCACGCTCGACTTCGCCTTCGTCATGCTGGCGGAATCCTCGCTGTCCTTCCTCGGCATCGGCATCCAGCCGCCGGAGATCACCTGGGGGCTGATGGTCAGCCAGGGGCGGGAGTACCTGCGCAACGCGTGGTGGCTCGCCTTCTGGCCGGGCTTGGCCATCATCCTGACCACCCTGTCCCTGAACCTGCTGTCGAACTGGCTGCGCGTCGCCCTCGACCCGGTGCAGCGCTGGCGGCTCGAGACGAGGGCGAAGACGAATGGCTGAGCACCTGCTCGAGATCCGCGACCTCGCCGTCCGCTTCCACACCGCGGGCGGCGTCGTCGATGCCGTCAAGGGCATCAGCTGGCATCTCGACCGCGGCGAGACCCTGGCCATCCTCGGCGAGAGCGGCTCGGGGAAATCGGTTTCGGCCTCGGCGATCCTGGACCTGATCGACCGGCCGCCGGGCGAGATCACCGGCGGCGAGATCCTGTTCGAGGGCCGGAACCTGTTCGAGCTTCCGGCCGAGGAGCGGCGCCGGATCAACGGCCGGCGCATCGCCATGATCTTCCAGGACCCGCTGAGCCATCTCAACCCGGTCTACAGCGTCGGCTGGCAGATCGTGGAGGCGATGACCGCCCATGGCGAGGCAAAGGACGCGGCATCCCGCCGGGCGCTGGCGCTGGTCCGCCGGGTCGGCATCCCCGATCCGGAGGCGGCGCTGCGCAAATACCCGCACCAGTTCTCCGGCGGCCAGCGCCAGCGGCTGATGATCGCCATGGCGCTGGCGCTGAAGCCCGACGTGCTGATCGCCGACGAGCCGACGACGGCGCTCGACGTCACTGTGCAGGCGGAGGTGCTGGCGCTGCTGGAGGAGCTGCAGCAGGAGACCGGAATGGGCCTGCTGCTGATCACCCACGACCTGGGCGTGGTGGCCGAGGTCGCCGACCGCGTCGTGGTGATGAATGCGGGCGAGATCGTCGAGACCGGCAGCGCCGCGGAGGTCTATCACCACCCGCGCCACCCCTACACCCGGCGCCTGATCGGGGCCGCGCGCGGCAAGGGCCGGATGCATGACCAGCCGGCGGCCGGCGCGCCGCTGCTGGCGGTGGACGGCGTCGCCAAGGCCTATGGCAGCTATCGGGCGCTCGACGGCGTCTCCTTCGCCCTGCATCGCGGCGAGACGCTGGCGATCGTCGGCGAGAGCGGCTCCGGCAAATCGACGCTGGCCCGGGTGCTGCTGCAGCTCGACACGCCGAGCGGCGGGCGGGCCCTGTGGCAGGGCCGCGACCTCTTCGCCATGCCGCCGAAGGAGCTGTTCGGCCTGCGGCGGCAGATGCAGATGGTGTTCCAGGACCCGACCCAGTCGCTCAACCCGCGCATGAATGTGCACGACCTGATCGCCGAGGCCTGGGCGATCCATCCCGGGATCCTGCCGAAAGCCCGGTGGCGCAACCGGGTGGCGGAGCTGCTGGCGCAGGTCGGGCTGTCTCCGGACTGCGCCCGGCGCTATCCGCACCAGTTCTCCGGCGGCCAGCGCCAGCGCATCGCCATCGCCCGCGCTTTGGCGCTGGAGCCGGAGCTGATCGTCTGCGACGAGGCGGTCTCGGCGCTCGACGTCTCGGTCCAGGCGCAGGTCATCGCGCTGCTCGACCGGCTGCGGCGGGAGCTCGGCATCGCTTTCATCTTCATCGCCCACGACCTGCCCGTGGTGCGGGACTTCGCCGACCGCGTCATCGTCATGCGCGCCGGCCGCATCGTCGAAAGCGGCACCGTGCGCGAGATCTTCGAGGCGCCGCGCGAGCCCTATACAAGGGCGCTGCTGGCGGCGGGGCTCGACCCCGACCCGCAGGTGCAGGCCGCCCGGCGCGAGGCGCGGCGCCTCGCGTCATAGAGCCGCCTGCGGCCCCTAGCCCGGCTTCGGCAGGCCGGCCAGGCTTTCCACCGGCACCACCGGCAGCACGATCCTGGACGGATGCGCGCGGTCGAGATGGATCCGGTTGGTCGCCACCCGCTTCAGCCGCCCCGTGCCCTCCGGCTCGCCGCTGTTCGGGTTGACGTCGTATTTCGGGAAGTTGCTGGAGGAGATGTCGAGCCGGATGCGGTGGCCGGCCTTGAACAGGTTGGCGGTGGCGAAGGGCTCGATGGTGATGGCGTAGACCCGCCCCGGCTCCAGCGGCGATGGGCTTTCCCAGCTGTCGCGGTAGCGGCAGCGCAGGATGCCATCGGTCAGGTTCAGGGCGAAGCCCTTCGGGTCGTCGGCGGTCGGCGGATGCACGTCGATCAGCTTGGCGGTGAAGTCCGTGTCCGGCGCGTCGGAGGAGACGAAGAGCCGGACCTCGATCGGCCCGACCACCGCCATGTCCCCGGCCAGCGGCTCGGTCTCGAACACCACCACGTCGGGGCGGGCGGACAGCGGCAGGCCGGGCCGGCGGCTGCCGAAGAAGCGCTCGCCCTCGGTCTGGTCGAAGCCGCCGCCCTCGAACACCGGCTGGCCGGAGGTCAGGGCGCCGCCGATGGTCGGCACCGGGTTCGCCGGGTCGAACTGGTAGGCGATCGACGCCTCCGCCGCCTCCGGCACCGCCGGGTCCAACCGGCCGTCGGCATGCAAATGGTAGTCGGTGAAGACGGTGCCGGGCAGCGGCCAGTCCGCCGCCGCGATCCAGCGCCCGCCATGGTCCAGCCGGCCCTCCGCCGTGCGCCGGCCGCTGCCGCCGCCCATCAGGAACAGCCGCGCCGCCGGCTCCGCCTCCGCGCCGTTGCCGACGCCCTTCAGCCAGCGGTCGAACCAGCGGCGGCGGAAGTCGAGCCAGCTGGTGGTGACGTTGCCGTCGATCGTCGCCGCCGGCCCGAACTCGGTGTCGCCCGAGAAGGTGGTGTTGCGGTTGCCGTGCAGCCACGGGCCCATGATCAGCTTGACCGGCGCCGACCGGCCGCTGAGGGCGGCAAAATTCTCCATCGTGGTGCGGACATAGGCGTCGTACCAGCTGGACATCAGCACCATGGGCACGTCCGGGAAGCGGTCGTACCAGCCCTCGGCATAGATGCCGAGCTGCTTCCAGTAGTCGCCGAACGACCCCTGGGTCCATTGCTCGAACAGATAGGCCTCGTAGTCCGGCACCGCGCGCACCGGCGAATGGGCCGGCCGCCAGGGCATGGCGGCGAACCAGGCGCGCAGATCCTCGGCCTCCAGCGCCGCCATCACCTTGGGATCGGCCAGCGCCGCCGGGCTCTCCTTGGCCTGGTTGAAGGCCCAGGTCGCCTGCTTCAGCTCGAAGGCGCCGCCCTGGCGGATGCCGCAATGGTAGGCGTTCGAGAAGCCGCCCGAATCCACCACCATGCAGGCCAGGCCCGGCGGGTTCAGGCAGGCCAGCGCGAACTGGGTGTGGGCGGCGTAGGACAGGCCCATGGTGCCGACCTTGCCGTTCGACCAGGGCTGGGCCGTGATCCATTCGACCGTGTCGTAACCGTCCGGCCCTTCGGAGGTGTACTTCGTGAACACTCCCGCGGAGCCGTGGCGGCCGCGGCAATCCTGGTAGACCACGGCATAGCCGGCGCGGACGAAATGCGCCGCCACCTGCGGCCGGGTCATCGGCCCGTCCATCCCGACCCCGATCTCGGAGCGCGACAGCTCGGCCTTGCCGTAGGGCGTGCGCTCCAGGATCGCCGGCAGCGGGGCGTCGACGCCGATGCGGTGGCCGGCCGGCAGGTACACGTCGGTCGCCAGCCGCACGCCGTCGCGCACGGTGACCATCCGGTCGCGCAGCACCTGGATCTCGCTCACTTGGCCGCCTCCGCATAGGTGGCGAGGGTCCATTCGTTCTTGTTGGCGCGGTAGGTGATGCCGTTCCGCGCCGCCCAGTGCACGGTCGGGAAGTACAGCGGCACGATGCCGACATCGCCGAAGCCGATCCGCGCCGCCTGCTCCAGCAGCTGGTTGCGCTTGGCCTCGTCGAACTCCGCCAGCGCCTGCTTCAGCACCGCGTCGAATTCCGGGTTCGAGTAGCGGGCGCGGTTGAAGGCGCCTTTGCCGGCCTCCTTGTCATAGGTCGCCAGCACATTGGTCAGGGCGTTGGCCGAGTTGCTGTTGCTGTTGCCGAAGCTGAAGATGAAGGCGCTGTATTCCTGCTTCGAGGCGGCGCCGGCATAGACGTTGTAGGGCTGGGTGACCACGCCGTTGATCTTCAGCCCGCCGCGCGCCAGCATCTGGCCGATCGCCTGGGCGATGTCGGCGTCGCCGGCGAAGCGGTCGTTCGAGGAATGCACCGTCAGCCCGAAGCCGTCGCCATAGCCGGCCTCGGCCAGCAGGTTTTTCGCGCCGGCCGCGTCATAGGCCTCGGGCTTCACATCGGCCGCATAGCCGCCCAGCCCTTCCGGCACGATCTGCCCGGCCGGCGTGCCGGAGCCGTTCAGCAGGCGCTGGATGATCAGGTCGCGGTTGATCAGCTTCGAGACGGCGAGCCGCACCCGCTTGTCCTTCAGCGGGTTGGCCGCCAGCGGCTGGCCATCCTTGCCGGTGACGAACGGGCTCTGGTCCCGCGCCGAATCCAGCGCCAGGTAGATCAGCCGGCCGGAGGTGGTGGAGTAGACCTTGGCCTTGCCGCTGCTCTCGACCGTGGCCACGTCGTTCGGCGGCACGCCGTCGATCAGGTCGACCGACCCGGACAGCAGCGCCGCCATCCGCGCCGCGTCGTTCGAGATGAACTTGATGGTGACGTTCTCGAAGGCCGGCTTGTCGCCCCAGTAATGCGGGTTCGGCGCCAGCACCAGCCGGTCGCCCGGCACCCATTGCTTGAACACGTACGGCCCGGTGCCGACCGCGGCGGCGCCGGAGTTGAAGTCGCTGGTCGCCTTCCCCTCCGATGCCTTCTTCGAGACGATGTAGACGAGGCCGACCTGCTCGATGAATTGCGGCGTCGGCGCCTTGGTCTTGAAGCGGACCGTCAGCGGGTCGACCGCGGTCATCTCCGCGATGCTGCCGACCGCGCCGGTGAAGGGGGCCGGGCTGTTCGGCACCGATTTGGCGCGGTCGAGCGAGAAGATCACGTCATCGGCCGTCAGCTCCGAGCCGTCGCTGAACTTGACGCCGGGCCGCAGCTTGACCTCCCAGGTCGTCGGGTCGACCGAGGTCCAGGACAGGGCCAGCGCCGGCTGCACCTGCAGGTTCTCGTCGGTCTGCACCAGCCGGTCGAACATGTGCTGCGAGATCGACTGGTTGTTGCCGGTGCGCGAGAATTGCGGGTCGATGGCGGAAGGCTCGGTCGCCGTGCCGATGGTCAGCTCGGCGGCCTGGGCGCTGCCGAGGCTCGCGGCGCTCAGCGCCAGGGCCAGGGCGACGCCGCCCAAGGTCTTCCGCATCATCGACATCGTGCTCTCCTCTGTTGGTATCGGGCGCGTTCCGCGCCTCAGATCAGGTGGCAGGCGGCCTGGTGGCCGGGCGCGACCGGGCGCAGCGCCGGCCGCTCCGCGCGGCAGCGGTCGGTCGCCATCGGGCAGCGCGGGTGGAAATGGCAGCCGCCGGGCGGGTGCAGCGGCGACGGGATCTCGCCCCTGATCGTCTCGAACTTCCGCTTGCGGTTGCTCAGCCGCGGCACCTCGTTCAGCAGGGCCACGGTGTAGGGATGCAGCGGCCGGTCGAACAGCTCGGCGGTCGCCGCGGTCTCGACCACCCGGCCGAGATACATGATGACCACCCGGTCGCTGATATGCTCGACCACGCCGAGGTCGTGGCTGATGAACAGGTAGGTCAGGCCGAGATCCTGCCGCAGCTCCAGGAACAGGTTCAGGATCTGCGCCTGGATCGAGACGTCGAGCGCGGCGATGGATTCGTCGCAGACCAGGAAGTCCGGCTTCACCGCCAGGGCCCGGGCGATGCCGATGCGCTGGCGCTGGCCGCCGGAGAACTGGTGCGGGAAGCGGTCGCGATAGGCGGGGTCCAGCCCGACCCGGCGCATCACCTCCTGGACGTAGCCGTCGGCCTCGCGCCGGCGCACCAGCCCGTGCACCCGCGGCGCCTCGCCGATGATGTCGCGCACCCGCTTGCGCGGGTTCAGCGAGGCGAAGGGGTCCTGGAAGATCATCTGCGCCTTCAGCCGGGCGTCATGCGCCGCCTCGCCGGCCAGCCCGTCAATGTCCCGGCCGCGCCAGCGGAGGGCGCCGTCGCTCTTCGGCAGGATGCCGGCCATCATCCGGCCCAGCGTGGACTTGCCGCAGCCGGATTCGCCGACCAGCCCGACCACCTCGCCCGGCGCCACCGCCAGGTCGACGCCGTCGACGGCATGCACCGTCCGCTCCTCGACCTTGGCGCCCAGGAAGCGCGCCGCCTTCTCGGCATAGTCCAGCCGCCTGGTGAAGCGCTTGCCCAGGCCGGCGGCCTCGATCAGGGGCGGGGTCATGCGCGCGCCTCCAGCTGCGGGTGGAAGCAGCGGAAGGCGCGGTCGCCCCGCCAACTGGTCTCCGGCGCCGCCATGCAGGCGCCCGTGGCGCGGCCGCAACGCGGCCGGAAGGCGCAGCCCTCGGGCAGCGACAGCGGCGACGGCGCCATGCCGGGGATCTGGAACAGGTTCGCGCCGCGCGGCCGGTCGCCGGGCACCGAGCCGATCAGCCCGATGGTGTAGGGATGCGCCGGCCGGTCGATCACCTCGTCGACCGTTCCGGTCTCGACCACCTTCCCGGCATACATGACGCAGATCCGGTCGGCCAGGGCGGCGACCACCGCCAGGTCGTGGCTGACCCAGATCAGCGCCGTGCCGGTCTCGCGGCACAGTGTCTGCACCTGGGCCAGGATCTGCGCCTGGATGGTGACGTCCAGCGCCGTGGTCGGCTCGTCGGCGATGATCAGGTCGGGCTTGTGCAGCAGGGCGATGGCGATCGCCACGCGCTGGCGCATGCCGCCTGAGAACTGGTGCGGATAGGCGCGCAGCCGCTCCTCCGGCGACGGGATGCCGACCCGGCCCAGCGCGTCGCGGCAGCGGGCCACGGCCTCGGCCCGCGACACCCGCTCATGCGCCTGGATGGTCTCGACCATCTGGGTCTCGACCCTGAGGACCGGGTTCAGGGTCATCATCGGGTCCTGGAAGATCATGGCGATGCGGTTGCCGCGCAGCTGCCGCAGCCGCTCCGCCGGCAGCGCCGCCAGATCCTCGCCCTTGAACAGAATCCGGCCGCCGACCACCCGGCCCGGCGGGTCGACCAGGCCGAGGATGGAGAAGCCGGTGATCGACTTGCCGGAGCCGGATTCGCCGACCAGCCCCAGCACCTCGCCGCGGTCGACCCGGAAGCTGACGCCGTCGACGGCGCGCACGACGCCCGCCTTGGTGAAGAAATGCGTCTGCAGATTCTCGACGCTGAGCGTGGGGGCGGTCATGTGCGGGCCCTCACCTCTGCAGCCGGGGATTCAGCGCCTCGCGCAGACGGTCGCCGACGATGTTGATCGAGAAGATCAAGGCCAGCAGCAGCAGGCCCGGGAACACGCTGATCCAGTACAGCCCGGCCAGCAGCACCTGGTAGCCGTTGGCGATCAAGAGGCCGAGCGACGGCTCGGTGATCGGCAGGCCGATGCCGAGGAAGCTCAAGGTCGCCTCGGCCGCGATCGCATGCGCCACCTGGATGGTGCCGATCACGATCACTGGCGGCAGGCAGTTCGGCAGCAGGTGGCTGAACAGGATGCGCGCGCGGCTCAATCCCAGGCACTGCGCCGCCTCGACATACTCCTTGCCGCGCTCGACCAGCGCCGCGGCGCGGACGGCGCGGGCGAAATAGGCCCACTGCACGACCACCAGGGCCAGGATGACCTTGCCCACCCCCTGCCCCAGCACCGCCAGCATCATCAGCGCGACCAGGATGGTGGGAAAGCCCAGCATCAGGTCGACGACGCGCATGACCAGCGTGTCGATCCTGCCGCCGACATAGGCGGCGACGAGGCCGAGCGTGGTGCCGACGGCCAGGGCGAAGACGCCGGACAGCACGCCGACGCCCAGGCTGGTGCGCAGCCCGTACAGCATCGCCGAGAGCATGTCGCGGCCCTGGGCGTCGGTGCCGAGCCAGTAGGTCCAGCCGTCCATGCTCTCGCTGCCCGGCGGCAGGCGGCCGTCCATGATGCTGAGCGAGGCCAGGTCGTAGGGATCCTGCGGCGCGATCCGGGGCGCGAACAGGGCGACCAGGATCAGCGCCAGGCAGGCGATGGCGGCGAGCGTCGCGGCCTTGCTGTCCAGGATGCCGCGCAGCGCCTGGGCCAGGATGCCGTCGCCGAGCAGCGGCTTGCGGGCGGTCACGGCGTCGCTCATGCGTCGGACAGCCGGACGCGGGGGTCGAGCACGGAGTAGAGGATGTCGACCACCAGGTTGATGACGATGAACATGGCGACGACGATCAGCAGGTAGGCGACGATCACCGGCCGGTCGAGCCGCATGATGCTGTCGATGATCAGCTTGCCGACGCCGGGCCAGGCGAAGATGGTCTCGGTCACCGTGGCGAAGGCGATCAGCGACCCGAACTCCATCCCGACCACGGTGACGATCGGGATCAGGATGGTCTTCAGCACATGCACGAAGATCACCCGCCGCTCGGTCAGCCCCTTGGCGCGGGCGAACTTCACGAAGTCCAGCGGCAGGGTCTCGCGCATGCCGCTGCGGGTCAGGCGGATGATCAGCGAGACGTTGAACAGCGACAGGTTGATCGCCGGCAGGATCAGATGGGTCAGGCCGTCCCAGGTGGCGAGGCTGGTGTGCAGGCCCAGCACCTCCCCGGTGGCGCCGCGGCCGGTGGAGGGCAGCCAGCCGAGCATGACCGAGAAGATCATGATCAGCATCATGCCCTGCCAGAAATTCGGCAGGCTGAAGCCGAGGATCGACCCGGTCATCACCGTGCGATCGAAGCGGCTGCCGGCCTTCAGCCCCGACAGCACGCCGAGCGGGATGCCGATGACCAGCGACAGCAGCAGGGCGATGAAGGCCAGCTCCAGCGTCGCCGGCAGCCGCTCGAAGATCAGGCTGATCGAGGGCTGGTTGAAGACGAAGGACCGGCCCAGGTCGCCATGCAGCGCATTGCCGAGGAAGGTCAGGTACTGCCGCCACAGCGGCTGGTCGAGGCCGAGCGACTGGACCGCCTGGGCGATCTCGGCCTGCGAGGCGTCGGCCGGCACCAGGATCTCGATCGGGTTGCCGATGGCGTAGACGCCGAGGAAGACGAGGACCGAGGTGATCAGCAGCACGAAGCCGCTCTGCACCAGCCGGCGGATGATGAAGACGGTCATGGGCTATCCGCCAGCCCCTCGCGAGTCCCGCATCTGCGTCCCTGTTCGCTTATGATGGGCCCGCCGGGCGGTCCGGCGTGGCGAGGGGGACGTTAGTCGTGGGAGAGAACAGCCCGCAACATCATGCGGAATCCGCATCGGGCTATGCGCTTTTCATGCGCACGCGCGGCCCGGTCCGGTGCTTCGTGTCGCGGATATCGGCGCGCCGGCCGTGAACGTCAAGCAGCTCGAGGCCTTCAAGGCGATCATGCGCAGCGGCTCCACCACCGCCGCGGCGGCCCGGCTGGACCTGTCGCAATCGGCGGTCAGCCGCCTCCTGACCCAGCTGGAGGCCGAGCTGGGGCTGGAGCTGTTCGCCCGCGAGAAGGGCCGGCTGATCCCGACGCCGGAGGCGATCGGCCTGCTCGATTCGGTCGAGGACGCGGTCGACGGGGTGCAGCGGGTGCAGCATGTGGCGGAGGCGCTGCGGACCGGCAATTCCGACCAGATCCTGCTGCGCATCGGCGTGCCGCACAGCATGTCGCAGACCATCTTGCCGCTGATCGTCGAGGAGTTCCTGGCCGACCACGGCAATGTCGCGCTGGAGATCCTGTCCGGCGCCTATCACGAGACCGAGCGCGCGGTGCTGACCCGCCAGGCCGATCTCGGCTTCGTCCGGCTGCCGACCGGCGAGGCCGGGATGGACACGATCGCCATCGCCCGCACCACCAGCGTCTGCGTCATGCCGGAGGGGCATCGGCTGGCGGAGAAGGCGGTGGTGTCGGTCGAGGATCTGGAGGGCGAGCCGCTGGTGCTGCTGGGCCGGCAGCGCCCGGCGCGGGCGGAGATCGACCAGATGTTCCGCCGCGTGCATTTCCGGCCGCAGGTGCGGGTGGAGACCCATTCGGTCGGGTCGGCCTGCGCCTTCGCCGCGCAGGGGCTGGGCGTGACCATCGTCAACGCGCTGATGGCCAGCCATTTCCGGCAGCTGCCGATCGCCATCCGGCCGTTCCGGCCGCGTCTGTGGAATCAGTTCGGGCTGGCTTTCGCCGCCGGCCAGCCCCGCTCCCGCGCCGCCGACCGCTTCGCCGAGCATTTCCGCCGCCGCCTGCTCGACCTGCTGCGCGGGCTGGAGAGCGAGTTCCGGCCGGAGGCGGGCCAGTAGGGCGGCGGCCCTCTCCTACTGGGCGGCGGCGGGCGCCACGCTGCGGATCGCGTAGACCTCGGGGAACAGGCGGTCCTTGAGGTGGGGACCGGCCGGGGCCGTCTCCTCCAGCAGCTTGTCCACGGTCGCGTAGTTCTTGTCATAGACCCAGGGCCGGCGCGGCAACTCGCGGTCGTTCAGCCAATAGGGGCTCCAATCCGAGGTCGTCTCGATCAGCTCGCGCGCGAAGTCGGGACCGTATTCCAGCGCCCCGTCGATCACGACATCGACATAGGATTGCAGCAGCGGATAATCGGCCGAGGGCGGCTGCAGCCCCTCGCCCGGCGTGCCGTCCTTGCCGACCGAGACATAGACCCAGATCTTCCCCTCGGTGGGCACCTGCTCCCAGGACACGCTCTCGATCGCGTCGCGCGGCACCTCCATGCGCTTGTAGCCGGCCTCGCGCTGGTCGAAGAGGCCCATGTCGTTGCCTTCGACCGGATAGAGCACGCCGTTGATTGTCATCGCCTGCTCACCGGCGCCGGGCTTGCGCAACCCGAGGGCGGTGAAGCCCGACTTGGCGCGGTCGACCCAGGCCCTGACATAGCCGAAGGAGGCGGAGACCCGCACCGGGATGGCATCGATCGGCTTGGTCGCGGTGGAGTTGCGGGACGCCGTGTTGATCAGCGACCCATAGCCGAAGATGAAGTTCTGCGGCTGGCCGGGCACCTTCTTGCCCCACCAGTCGGCGGCGCCGGCTCCAGGTACCGCCGCGGCCAGCATGAGCAGGGCAAGCCCGGAGATCATCAGGTCTCTGCGGTCCATGGTGAGCGTCCTCCACTTAAGTTGAATTCCGTCGCGATCGATCTGCGCTTGGAGATGACAAATCTTCCAAATCAAACAGAATAACCAATCCTGTTATCAAACGAAACGAACCGGCTCAAGTCGGCATTATTTAAATAAAAAAGAAAACCATTCGCCTATAAATCGACAAAATATTATATCAATCGCGATCATCATGATTTCGGCAGAATACAGCCGACCGACAGGATCACCGTCGGGTCATGAGAAGCCGGGCCAGATCGACCGCAGCGCCGGCCAGCGCCTCGGCGGCACCCGGGGCGAAGGCGGCCGGCAGGCCGTAGTAGCGGTGCGCCTCCTCCACCTCGTAGCCGCCGTGCCGGTACTCGCCGGCCGGCGGGATGTAGCCGGGGCAGCCATCGGCGAAGCCGAAGGTCAGGGTGCGGCCGGCGAGCGGATCGCCGTCCAGCGCGCCACGCAGGTCGAGCGCCGTCCGGGCGAAGATCTCGCCCGGCAGGCCGACCAGCCAGGCGCCGCCCCAGTCGAACAGGGTGACCCGCGCCGGCCATGGGGCCGGCGGCCGAGGCGCCACCCGTTCGGCCCAGTCGATCCAGCAGCGCAGCAGCTCGGCCCGGGCCGGGCTCGCCGTTGCGGCCTCCCGGCGCCAGGCCTCCGCCAGGACGCTCGGCGCCTCGGTCTCGGTCCGCGCCAGGGGCAGCATCAGCTCGGCGCAGGCGGCGCGGATATCGCTGCCGAGCGGCCGCTCCGGCGCCTGCAGCGCCGATTGCGCGATCGCGGCGCCGATGCGCTCGGCCTCGGCGAAGGTCCGGTCCGGCCGCGGAGCGGTCGAGATCGAGGCATGCGCCGGATGGCCGGTGTTGATGTCGCCGGTGCAGCCGGTCAGGAAGATCGCGACGGCGCCCGGATGCGCCGCCTCCAGGTGGCGGCGGACGGCGCCCGGATAATCGGCGGTGAACAGCGTGTTGTCGGCGCCCAGCACCACCGGGTGCAGGGCGTGGCAGGCCAGCACCGTGATCGCCGCCCCGCCCGGCTCCCGGATGCGCAGCACCGGCAGGGCCGGGTCGACCGGGCCGCCGGCATGGCGGCGGTTGCGGGCGATGCCCGGGTCCGCGCCCATGCCGAAGCCCAGCCGGGCCGGCCGTCGCGCGGCGCGGGCCTTGGCGACGGCCTGGACGCAGGCATCCTCCAGCCGCTGCGGCCAGGCCGGGTCCAGCCCCGGGCCGAGCCGCCCCGGCATGGCGACGGGCCCGCCATGGGTGTGGGTGGCGGCGACGATCAGATGGCCGTCCGCGAGCCCGGCACGGTCGCGGATCCGGCGGCAGCTGTCCTCGTGCAGGCCGATGGCGTCGGCGACCACCAGCGCCGTCTCGCCGACCGCCACGGCCCGGACGGTCAGCGGATCATGCACGCCGATGGCGGGGCTGGTGCGGGCGGCGAAGCCGGACATCGCCAGCCCGGCCGGGGGCGTCACGTCGATCGCAGCCGCGCCGGCCGGCACCAGGCCGCTCACGGCCGCTCCTCGCCCAGCACCAGGACCGTATCGATGGTGAGATCCCGGTCGCCGGGCGCCCAGCGGAAGCGGATCAGGTCGGCCGGCGCGCCCACGGCCAGAACGCCGCGCCCGCCGGCGAAGCGCCCGGGATTGGCGGTGGCGAGGCGCAGGGCGTCGGCCAGCGGGATCCCGGCCATCTCGACGGCGAGGGCGACATCCTGCTTCAGTGGCCGGGCGGCGCCGGCCAGGAGGGGCGTGCCGGCGAGGCCGAGCCGCCCGTCGGCCGTCAGCTCGACCCGCCCGCCGATCGGCTGGTCGTACAGGCCGGGCGCCAGCCCGCCCGGCGCCGCCGCGTCGGACACCAGCACGGCGCGGTCCAACCCCTTGGCCCGCAGCATCGCCCTGAGCACCTCGGCCGGCAGGTGGTGGCCGTCGGCGATGAAGCTGGCGGTCAGCCGGTCCTCGGCCAGCTGCGACCAGATCGGGTTCGGATGGCGCGGCAGCGTCGCGGCGATGCCGTTGCCGAGATGGGTCGACAGCGCTGCCCCGGCCTCGACCGCCGCCGCGATCTGCGCCGGCGAGGCGTCGGTGTGGCCGATCGCGGCATGGACGCCACGCGCCGCCAGGCCGCGGATGTAGTCCGGCGCGCCGACATGGTGCGGCGACAGCGTGACCAGGCCGACGAGGCCGCCGCACGCCGCCTGCCAGCGGTCGAGCTCGGCGAGGTCCGGCGGCCGCACCTGGTCGCGCGGATGCGCCCCGCGCGGCCCGTCCTCCGGCGAGACGTGCGGGCCTTCGACATGCACCGCCGGGATGGCATGGGCCACCAGCGGGTCGGCCGCCCGGGCCGCGGCGATGGCGGACAGCGCCGCGGTGATCGAAGCCTCGGCGGCGGTGATCAGCGTCGGCAGGAAGCTGGTGACGCCGTCCTCCCGCAGCACCGCCGCCAGCCGCGCCACCGTCTCCGGCACCAGGCCGCCGCCGTTCAGATCGTGCCCGGCGAAGCCGTTGACCTGCAGGTCGACCAGCCCGGCCGACAGCCACGCCGTCTCGCCCGCCGGACCGTCCTCGATCGCGGCCACCCGGCCATCCGCGACCGTGACTGCGAGGCTGCGGCCGGTGGCCGGGTCTCGGCCGGTGATCACAGCGACCGGACCCGGCCGCGGAACCGGCCGATGAATCGTCCATTGGCCTCGTCGCCGCCGGGGGCGTTGCCGCTGCGCCAGACCGGCGGCTCGATGCCGCGCTCGGCCAGCCTGGCGATGGTGCGGATGACCAGGCAGTTCAGCGCAAAGGCGTTGGCGAAGGTGGACACGGCCGCCACCGGCTCGCCCACCCTCGGGATCCGCACCACCGCATCGCCGACCGGCACCTTGGTGTCGATGGCGATGTCGGCCAGATCGTGCAGGTTCTGCTTGGTCGGGTGGCGGGCGGGATGGTCGGGCGCCGTCTGGTCGGCATGGCCGCGCGAGCTGACGCCGATGACGAAGGCGCCGCGGCGCTTGGCCTCGATCGCCGCATCGATCAGCGCGGCGTTGATGCCGTAGGCGTTGACCAGGATCAGCAGGTCGTCCGGCCCCAGGCCGCGGTCGGCGATCACCACCCTTCCATAGCCCGGCGTCCGCTCGATCGCCATCGACCGCAGCGCGCCGTTCGACAGCAGCGTGCCCTCGTCGAGGATGGCCGAGACATGCATCAGCCCGCCGGCGCGGAAGAAGATCTCCTGCGCCGCCAGGTTGGAATGGCCGCCGGGCCCGAAGACATGGACCAGCCGGTCGGCCGCGATCTGGTCGGCCAGCCGGTCGGCGGCGCGGTCCAGGCTGTCGCGCTCCGCCTCCAGGATCGCGCGCATCAGGTCCTGGGTGCGGTCGAGATAGGCGGCGCAGAGGGCGTCGGCGTCGATGTCAGCCATGGGGGTTCGACTCCGGGTCCAGGAACAGGGTCACGGCGGGGTGCCAGCGCAGCGCGGTCGCCGGGCAGGCGGCGCCGACCGGGTCGTGCAGGGCGCGGCGCACCGCCTCGCGCTTCGCCGCGCCCGGCACCACGCAGACCAGCCGGTCGGCGCGCAGCAGCCGCGGCACCGTCAGGGTGATCGCGTGGGTGGGCACGTCGGCGAGCCGCGGGAAGCCGCCGTCGTCGACCTGCTGCCGGCGGCAGACGGCGTCGAGCTCCACCACCTTCACGTCCAGCGGGTCGGCCAGGTCGGCCACCGGCGGGTCGTTGAAGGCGAGGTGGCCGTTCACGCCGATGCCGAGGCAGACGATGTCGATCGGGGCTGCCGACAGGAGTCGGGCATACTCCGCGGCGGCCGCGGCCGGATCGCGGCCGGGATCGATCGTATGGACGGCGCCGAAGGACAGCCGGTCGAACAGGTGGCGGCGCAGCCACAGGGCGAAGCGCGCCGGCGCGTCCGGCGCCAGGCCGATATACTCGTCCATGTGGAAGGCGGTGACGCGGCCCCAGTCGATGCCGGGCTCCGCCACCAAAGCGTCGAGCATCTCGGCCTGGCTCGGCGCCGCGGCGAAGATCATGCGGGCGGCCCCGCCGTCCTGCAGTCGGCGGCGGAGGTCGCCGGCGACCGCGGCCGCGGCGGCCCGGCCCATCGCGGCGCGGCTGGGATGGACCTGGACATCGATGCCGCCCACCGTGGCGGATGCGGGTAGGGTCATGCACAACTCCGTTGGGCCGGCAGTGCCTCCGCCAGCCTTTCGATCATCAGCAGCAGGGCCCGGGCGATATGGAACGGGTCCTTGACCGGCAGCGCCACCGTCTTGTCGAGCGGCGCCCCGGCGCGGTTGCGGATCTGCACCCATTCGGCGCCCGGGCCGGCGGGAAAGACGCGCCAGGTATAGGCCGCCAGCCGGTCGTGCCAGGCGGCGAGATCGTCCCGCCCGGTCTCGAGATGCAGCAGCGCCAGCGTGTACAGCGCCTCGGCATGCGGCCACCACAGCTTGGTGTCCCAGGTGTCGACGACCAGGTCCTCGTAGCGGTCGCCGGTGCGCCGCCCGCGCGGCGCGCCGCCGTCGCGGTCGGCGTAGCGGAACAGCCCGCCACGGTCCTCGTCCCAGCCCAGCGCCGCGGCGCGGACGGCGATATCCGCAAGGACGCAGGCGTCGAACAGCCGGGAGTCCACCGCGACGACCCGGCGCCGCAGGGACTGCCCCGCCTGCAGCAGGAACCAGCAGGCCTCCAGCACATGGCCCGGGGTGCGGTGGCGGGCCAGCAGCGTGTCGGCGTCGCCGGTCGCCGCGGGCGCCATCTCGGCGATGTCGTCGCCGGCCAGGAACACGGTTTCGATCTCGCGCACCGCGCGCAGCACCGTGTCGGCTGCGGCCTCGGAGCCGGTCGCATCCAGCACCTCCGCCCCGACGCCGACCAGGATCATCGGCAGCGAGAAGCCGCGGAAGCCGGTGCGGATCGGGTAGGGCTCGGTGCGCGCGGTGCCGGCGGCGATGCGGCCGGCGGCATTCGCCAACAGCCGCTCCGCCAGATCGCCCCATTCCCCCTCCCCGCTCTCCGCCGCCAGCGCGGCGAAGCCGAGCGCGACGAACAGGTCGGCGAAGACGCTGGTGTGCAGGTCCTGCCCCGGCGCCGGCGGCTTCGGGGTGCCGTCCTGCGCCAGCAGATAGGCGGTGCTGCCGTCCGGCAGCAGCGCGTGATCGCGCAGCAGGACGGCGGTGCGGCGGGCCCGGTCGAGGCAGGCGGCCCGGTCGATGTCGACCAGGCCGAGCCGCCCGGCGCGGGCCAGCCGCGCCATCAGCCAGACCCACCGCCCCTGCGACCAGGTGTATTTGTCGCGCGACAGCATCCGGCCGCCGTCGTTCGACCAGCAGGTGAAGACCCCGCCATGGCGGTCGTCCGGGCCGTTGGCCAGCCACCAGGCCAGGACGTCGTCGGCCAGGTGGCGGGCGGTGGCCCGGCGCAGCGCCGCCGGATCGGCGATCGAGACCGCCTCAGGCACGGCTGGCGCTCTCGCCGCGGACGGGGATGCCGGCCACCGCCGTCTCGTCGCTTTCCAGCGCATCGATCAGGGCGTCGGCCTCGGCGTTCCGCCACGGCGCCACCAGGCCGATCACGACGAACACGGCCAGCGAGCACAGCACCGGCCCGGCCACGGTGATCGAGGTGGTCCAGTCCGGGTTCAGCGCCTTGATCTGGTCGGCGAAGACGTATTTCACCAGGACGAAGACGACCAGCCCGGTGGCCCAGGACGCCAGCGCCGCGGTCGGGCCGCAGCGCCGGAAGGCCGGCAGCATGCCCAGCAGCATCGGGATCGCGATCGGCCCGACCAGCGCACCGAACCACAGGATGATCAGGCCAAGGACGCCGCCGAAGCTGTCCGCCGTCAGCGCGATGCCCATCGACAGCGCGATGAACAGGAAGGTGCTGAGCCGGCCGACGAACAGCTCGGTCCGGCCCGACATCTGCCGGGCGCCCTTCCAGATCACCGGCAGGATGTCGCGGGTGACGACGGCCGAGACGGCGTTGGCGTCGGAGGAGGTCATGGCCATGGTGTGCGCGAACATCCCGGCCAGCACCAGCCCGACCAGGCCGGTCGGCAGCAGGCTCTGGGTCAGAAGCGCATAGGATTGCTGCGGCTGGTCCAGATTCGGCAGCAGGATCGGCGCCGCCCACATCGGGAAGAACAGGATCAGCGGCCACACCAGGTACAGCGCGGCGGACAGCAGCGCCGCCTTGCGCGCATCGCCGCCGGTTGGCGCGGCGATGAAACGCTGCGCCAGGTTCCAGGTGCCGCCGTTGTAGGACAGGGTGTTGATCAGCAGATAGACCAGCACGAAGACGATGGTGTATTGGCCGTTGAAGGGCTGGGAATGGCCGGGCGGCAGCTGGTCCCAGATGCCCCACAGCGCCGAGACGCCGCCCAGCTTGGCCAGGACGGCGACGAACAGGACGATGCCGGCCAGGAGCTGGATGACGAACTGGCTGAAATCGGTCAGCGCATCCGCCCAGAGCCCGCCGATGGTGGAGTAGATCAGGGTCACGCCGCCGGTCAGCAGCACGCCCCAGACCAGCGGCACGTCGGCGAAGACCTTCAGCAGCAGGGCCGTCGCGGTCCATTTCGCGCCGACGTCGAAGATCTTCAGCGCCCCGCCGCTCCAGGCCAGGACCTGCTGGGTCGGGACGTTGTAGCGGGTCGACAGGTATTCCAGCGGCGAGATGATCGCCAGCCGCTGCCGCAGCCGCGACCAGCGCGGCGCGAACAGCACCGACCCGACCACCATGGCGAAGGCGATGCCGATCGCCCACCAGACATAGAGGGTGAAGCCCGCCGTATAGGCGATCGCGGCATAGCCGACGAAGACCGCGGCGCTGTAGCCGGACATGTGGTGCGACACGCCGGACAGCCACCAGGGCATCCGGCCGCCGGCAGTGAAGAAATCCGCCGCCGTCTTGATCTGGCTGCGGGCCCAGACGCCGATGCCGACCATCAGCAGGAAATAGGCCCACAGCACCACCCAGTCGAACGTCCCCATGAAGTCCCCCTCGCTGCCGGCCCGGTCGTTGCGGGCCTTCTGGCGCAAGGGTGTTGTGCAACCGGTTGCATGTCAAGCCGCAACCGGTTGCACCGCCGGATTTTGGAAGCGATGTACCATTTCGCTCCGCCGCGCTAAGAGTGGGGCAGCCGAACCAGCGGGCACCCATGGACCAGCCGCCGAAACCCATCCCGACGATCCAGCAGGTGGCGCGCGCCGCAGGCGTGGCGCGGTCGACCGTGTCCCGCGCCTTCAGCCGGCCGGGGATGCTGAGCCCGGCGACCGTGGCCCATATCATGGCCGTGGCGGCGCGGCTGGGCTATGCCCCGAACCAGGTGGCCCGGGCGCTGTCGACCGGCCGCTACGGCAACATCGCGCTGATCGTGCCGGACGTCGCCAATCCGTTCTTCCCGCCGCTGATCCGCGCCGCGGAGGCGCGGGCGGACGCCGCCGGCCTCTGCGTCTTCCTCGGCGATTCGGACGAGGACCCGGCGCGGGAGGAGCGGCTGACCGGCAAGATGGCGGCGCAGGTCGACGGCTTCGTCCTGGCCTCGTCGCGCCTGGCGGACGACGCCGTCCAGGCCCTGCGCGGCCGCCGGCCGGTGGTGCTGGTCAACCGCGACATCGAAGGGCTGGACCGGGTGCTGATCGACAGCGGCCCCGGCGCGGCGGCGGCGGTGCGCCACCTGCAGGCGCTCGGGCACCGGCGCATCGCCTATGTCGGCGGCCCGCCCTTCTCCTGGTCCAACCAGCAGCGGCGATCGGCGGTGCTGCGGACGGCGGAGGACCTCGGGATCGAGGCCGTCGAGGTCGCCGCCGAGCGGCCATCCTATGAGGGCGGGATGTCGGCCGCCTCGGCCGTGCTGACCGCCCGGACGACCGCGGCGATCGCCTTCGACGACCTGGTCGCGCAGGGCCTGCTGGCCGGCCTGGCCGGGCTGGGGGTCGAGGTGCCGGCCGCGTTCAGCGTGATCGGCTGCGACGACGTGCTCGGCGCCCGCACCTACCCGCCCTTGACGACGATCTCCTCCCGCTCGAACGACGCGGGCCGGGCGGCGATCGAGATGCTGCTCGCCCAGATCGAATCCGGCCCCTCCGCCGGCAGCGCGCAGCGGCTCGGCACGGAGCTGATCGTCCGGGCGACGACGGCGGAGCCCCGTCGCTGAACGGGTGCGCTAAGGCAGCGACGGCCTGCAGGCATAGCTCGCCGCCGAACGCGGATCGCCGCCGATATGGTGCGGATAGCCCGGATAGCGGCACATCGGCCGCTGGGCCTTGACCGCATATGGCGGTACCGTGTCCGTGAGCGACTGGATCAGCGGGTCGGCCGGCGGCTCGCCGCCGGTGACCCAGCGGTCCAGCGGGTCGAGCAGATCGACCATGGTCGGCACCGGCGCCCCGTCGGTGACGCTGGCGGCCGGGCCGCTGTGCGTCGAGGCCGGGGAGATGTAGAGGCGCGCCGAGCGTTCGACCGCCTCGGGGCCGAGCCTGGCGATGACGGCGTCGAAGTAGGCGATGCCGGCCAGCGGGCTCTGCGCCAGGTCGCCCATGTTCTCGCGCAGGATCAGCTTGCCGCCGCGCGCGAAGAACGCCGACAGGTCGGGGTTGGTGGAATCGATGATCTCCGAGACCTGCTGCAGCCGGGCCTGGAAGTCCTTCGGATCGAAGCGGCCCGGGTCGAAGCCCGGGTCCTTCGCCACGAAGAAGCGCACGAAGTTGGCACCGTACAGCCATTGCTGCGCGGCGGTCGACGGATCGACCGCGAGGGTCGGCGGCGCCGTCCCCGTGACCCATCGCGTCATGGTGGCGTTCTTCGGATCGGGGGTGGTCTCGTTGCCGTAGAGCCACTCCGGATAGATGGTCAGGCCGTTCGCGACAGGGAACGGCAGGCGATGGGGCGAATGCACCGCCGACACGGTCTCGATCTGCGCGTCGGAGAGGCAATGGCTGCCGGCGTCCGCGCCGCCCGGACAGCGCAGCCTCTGCAGGTCGATCCGGGCCGGGCAGGCGAGGGCGTTGCCGACCACCCCGTCGGCCAGCCCGTCGAGCGCGTCGCAGGCATCCGAGACGAATCTCGCGAGGGTCGCGACCTTGTCCGGCCCCATCCACCCGCCGCGAAGCTGCGGGCGCTGGTGCGGGATGTAGGACTGGAACAGCATCGACAGTTGGACCACCGGGACGACGCTGACCACGCCGTCATAGTCGGCGGGGAAGCGCTGCGCCATGGTCAGCCCCTCGCGTCCGCCCTCGGACCCGCCAAAATAGTAGATCCGGGACGGAGCGTGCCGGTAGAACGAGCCCATCACGGCGACGGCCACGTCCCTGACCTTCTTGTAGGACGCGTAGCCGTAGTTGATCAGCATCTCGTCGTTGAGCCCGAACCGGCCGATGCTGTCGGGCGCGAAGGCGGCGGCCTGGTGCCCCGAATCCGTGCCGAAGGTGGCATAGCCGCGGGTCAGCGGCAGCGGGTCGCCGGGAGCGGCATCGCGCAGCGGCAGCAGCCCGGTGATCAGCGTGCCGTTGTATCCGCCGCCGCCGTATTGCAGCGCCTTGCCGTTCCAGGACGCCGGCAGGTTGAGCTGGAAGTTGATCGGCTGCGCCGCCGGATCGACGGGGGCGATGGCGCCGAGCACCTTGCAGTGGTCCGCCGTGGCCGGGACCGTCACGTTCCCGGAGATCGATTGCGGCACGGCCGGAACGAAGGTCGCGGAGGCGATGGTCGCCGCGCCGCTGGGCAGCCCGATGGCCGAAGGCTCGATGGTCTGCCCGGCGAGGCGGGGGCAGGCAGCTTTCAACTCGTCGGCGCTCGGCTTGGCGGGCTGCGCCTGGGCAGCGCCTCCTGCGAGCACGATCGCCGCGACGATCCGGAGGCATGTTCGACAGGTTGCGATTCTCATCCGGCTCACCCCGCGCTGACTCGGAAGCCCCCCATTCATGCCGTCGTCTCGGACAAGGCGGCGACGCCAGCCGCGGCGGCCGGGGATCGGCCCCGCAGCCGGCCCTTAACGAACATGCCGGCGGCGGCGGCCAGCGCCGGGACCGCGGCGACGCTGAAGACGGTGGCGAGATCCCAGCCGAGGGACAGCAGCACGCCGCCGACCATCGAGCCCAGGATCGAGCCGGTGCGGCCGACACCGTTGGCCCAGCTGACGCCGGTGGCGCGGCTGGCGGTCGGGTAGGTGGCGGCGGCCAGGGCGTTGATGCCGACCTGCGACCCGGCGACGCCGAAGCCGGCGCCGAAGATGCCCAGCATCAGCAGCCAGGGCGAGGCCGCGGCACTGCCCAGCAGCAGGATGAAGGCCGCGGCGGCGAGGTAAGAGGCGGCGAGCACGCGGTGCGGCTCGAACCGGTCCATCAGCCGGCCGATGACGACGGCGCCGATGGTGCCGCCGGTCGCCAGCAGCGCCGCCATCAGCGAAGCCTGGCCGAGCGACCAGCCGGCGCTGGTGATCAGCAGCGGCAGCCAGCTGGAGAGCAGGTAGAAGACCAGCAGGCTCATGAAGAAGGTCAGCCACAGCAGCAGCGTGCCGGCGCCGCGGCCTTCGGCGAAGAGCTGGAGGATCGGCAGGCCCTTGGCCTTGGCGGCCCGGACGAACTCGACCCCGGCGAAATCCTCGGCCGGCGCGATCCGGCGCAGCACCGCCGCGATCCGGTCGGCGCGGCCTTCGCGCAGCGTCAGATAGCGGGCCGATTCCGGCAGCGCCAGCCACAGCACCGGCACCAGGGCGATCGGCAGCACGCCGCCCAGCACCAGCAACCCCTGCCAGCCATAGGCCGCGACGATCTGCGAGGCGGCCAGGCCGGCGACCGCCGAGCCGATGGTGAAGCCGCAGAACATCAGGGTGACCAGCGAGGAGCGCCGCCGTTCCGGGCAGTATTCCGCGGTCAGGGTGATGGCGCTGGGCATGGCGCCGCCGAGGCCGAGGCCGGTGACGAAGCGCCACAGCGTCAGCTCCTCGATCGATCCGGCCGTGGCCGAGGCCAGGCTGGCGGCGCCGAAGCCCAGGGTGGTCAGCACCAGCACCGATCTGCGGCCGATCCGGTCGGCCAACGGCCCGAACAGGAAGGCCCCGAGCATCAGCCCGAACAGCCCGGCGCCGAACAGCGGCGCCAGCTGCGCCGGCGTCACGCCCCAGCCGGCCTTCAGCGCCGGGGCGATGAAGCCGATCGCCGCGGTGTCGAAGCCGTCGATCGCCACCACCAGGAAGCACAGGGCGACGACCGAGACCTGGAACCGCGACAGCGGGTGCGAATTGATGACGTCCTGGACGTCGACGAGACGCGCCTGTCCCATGACGAATTTCCTCCCTTGCTGATTATGGTTGGTTTCGGCGGGCGGCCGCGGGTCAGCCGATCGCCGAAGGGTGTCGGGCGAGCGGGGTGACCTCGATGGCCATGAAGGGGAACAGCGGCAGGGTCGACAGGATCGCGTGCAGCTCGTCGTGATCCTCGACCTCGAAGATGCTGACATTGGCGTAGCGCCCGGCGACCCGCCACAGATGGCGCCACTTGCCGGCGCGCTGCAGCTCTTGCGCCCGCGCCTTCTCCTCGGCCTTCAGCCGCTCGAACCGGGCCGGGTCGAGATCGTGCGGCACTCGCACATCCATCTGCACGTGATAGAGCATGGGTCCTCCGTCAGCCGCGGGCGTAGCGGCGCAGCCTGTCGCGGTCGAGCGTGACGCCGATGCCAGGGCCGGCCGGCAGCAGCAGGTGGAAATCCTCGAAACGGAGCGGCTCGGCCACCAGGTCGTCGGTCAGGATCTGCGGCCCGAAATGCTCGCAGCCCCAGCCCAGCTCGCGCAGCGTGGCGAAGACCTGCAGATGCGCCGCCGCGCCGATCGAGCTTTCCAGCAGGCAGCCGCCATAGAGGCCGATCCCCGCCGCCTCGGCCACGGCCGCGACCTTGCGCGTGTTCAGGAGCCCGCCATGCTTGACCAGCTTGAGCGACACCACGTCGGCGGCGGCGGCCTGGGCGACGGCCAGCATGTCATGGGCCGAGAACACGCATTCATCGGCCATCAGCGGCACGTCGCTGCGGGCGCGCAGCCGGGCCATGCCGGCGACGTTCCAGGCCGGCAGCGGCTGCTCCACCAGGCGGATGCCGAGCTCGGCCATCGCCGGCAGGCAGCGCGAAGCGGTGGTCTCGTCCCACGCCTGGTTGGCGTCGACGATCAGCGCCGCCCGGTCGCCCAGCGCGCCGGCCAGGCGGCGCAGCCGGGCCAGGTCCGCCGCCGGGTCCTGGGCCCCGACCTTGACCTTGAAGGTCCGGTGCAGCCGGGCCGCGAGCTTGCCCTCCGCCTCCTCGATCTCCTGCCCCGGATCGCCCGAGGCCAGGGTCCACAGCACCGGGATGCGGTCGCGCACCACGCCGCCGAGCAGCAGGCTGGCCGGCACGCCCAGGCTGCGGCCAACGGCGTCGTAAAGGGCGGTCTCGATCGCCGCCTTGGCGGCGGTGTTGCGCTTGGCCGCCGCATCCATGCGCGTCCCCGCCGCCTCGAACCGGTCGGCGCGCTGGCCGATCAGCGCCGGGGCCAGGTAGTGGTCGATCGCGGCCTTGATGCTCTCGACGCTCTCCTCGCTCCAGCGCGGGCCGCCCAGCGTCGCCGCCTCGCCGATGCCCTCCGCGCCATTGGCCAGGCGCAGCTCGACCACGACGTAGCTCTGCGCCGTCACCGACAGCGACGACAGCTTGTGCCGCCGCCGCGTCGGCACGTCGACGATGGTGCTGCGGATCTCGGCGACGGCGAGGTCGCAGGCGAGATCGCCGGCGGGCAGCGCCAGGGTATCGGGCATGATCGGGGCCTCGATGGAACGATGGGAAGGTCAGGCCGCCTCGGCGTGGGCGCGGTGCACGACCGTGTCCGGCGCACTGTCCACCGCCCGGTGCAGGACGAAGTCGAAGGTGATCCGGGCGAAGGCCGCGTTCAGGCCGCGGGCATGGATCTCGGCCGGGTCGTCGATGCGGTGCACCGCAGGGATCAGCCCGTCGCGGGTGGCGAAGGCGAAGTCGTCGTGCAGATACGCGTCGCCGTCGATGTTGATCTGGGTGGTGAGCTTGCGATGGCCCGGCGCCGAGACGAAGAAATGGATATGGGCCGGGCGGCGACCGTGGCGGCCGAGCCGGTCGAGCAGCGCCTGGGTCGGCCCGTCCGGCGGGCAGGCATAGCCCGAGGGCAGGATCGAGCGGAAGCGGTACCGCCCCTCCCCATCCGTCTCGATGCGCCGGCGCAGGTTGTACTTCGCCTGCGACGGGTCGAAGAAGGAATAGCCGCCGAGGGTGTTGGCATGCCAGACGTCGACGATCGCACCGGGGATTGGCCTGCCGTCGGCGTCGCGCACCTGGCCGTCCATGAACAGCACCTCGCCCGTCTCGCTGCCGTCGTCGAGCCGGGCCTCGCCCTGCGACAGGGGCGCGCCGGCGACGTAGAGCGGGCCTTCGATCGTCCGCGGCGTGCCGCCCTCGATGCCGGCCTTCCGCTCCGCCTCGTCGAGACGCAGGTCCAGGAAGGTCTCGACGCCGAGGCCCGGGACCAGCAGCCCGACCTCGTTGGCCTGGCCGAGCCGGGTCAGATAGGCCATGGCCGACCAGAACTCGTCCGGCTGGACGTCGAATTCCTCGATGGTGCGGAACAGATCCGACACGACGCGGTGCACGATGCGCTTCAACCGGTCGTCGCCCGCGTCGTGGCCGAGGCCGCTGACCTTGTCGAGCAGCGACCGGACCTCCGGGGTGTTCAGCAGGCTGTCAGTCATGGCGTTCTCCTCCGTGTGGCCGCTCGCGGCGGCTTCGTGCTGTCTCGTGGCGGGCCGTCAGCCGAGATCCCCGCCGGCCACCGGCAGGGTGACGCCGGTGATGTAGGAGGCCTCGTCCGAAGCCAGGAACAGGATCGCCGCCGCCTGCTCCTCCACCGTGCCGTAGCGCTTCATCGGGCTGGAGGAGACGGTCTGGTCGACCACCTCGCGCCACCACCCGGCCTCGCGCTCGTCCGGCGGCGCCGGGTTGCGCGGGATGCGCCGCGGCGGGGCCTCGGTGCCGCCGGGGGCGACGCCGCAGACGCGGATGCCATGCCCGGCGTACTCGAAGGCGAGACAGGCGGTGATCGCGTTCACCCCGCCCTTGGCCGCGGCATAGGGCACGCGGTTGACGCCGCGGGTGGCGACCGAGGAGACGTTGACGATCACGCCCCCGCCCTGCTGCAGCATTGCCGGCAGAACGGCGCGGCAGCCCCAGAGCGTCGGGAACAGCGAGCGGCGGATCTCCGCCTCGATCTGCGCCTCCTGGTATTCGGCATAGGGCCTGGCCCAGATCGTGCCGCCGACATTGTTGACCAGGATGTCGACCCGGCCGAAGCGCGCCCGCGCCCGCTCCATGGCGGTGGTCGCGCCCCCGAAAGTCTCCAGATCGCCGATCACGGCCAGCGCCTCGGCGCCTTCGGCCTCCGCCTCCTGCCGCACCTCATCGACCAGATCGGAACGGTCGACCAGGGCGACGCGCCCGCCCTCCCGGGCCAGCCGAAGGGCGACGGCGCGGCCGATGCCCTGCGCCGCCCCGGTCACCACGGCCACCTTGTCGGCGAAACGGGTCATCTCACGCCGCCTGCCGACGGGATGCATCCGCCGGCGCGCTGGGCGAGAACTTCTCGGTGTAGAAGCCGGCGGGCGTGACGCCCTGTTCGCCCAGCCAGCCGCGGACCGCATCCACCATCGGCGGCGGGCCGCAGAGATAGATGTCGACCTCGCCGCCGTTCAGCCGGCCGGCCTCGATGTGATGGGTGACATAGCCCTTGCGCGGATGTGCGCTGCCCTCCGCCGCCACGGTCGTGGCGAAGGTGAAGCCGGGAATGCGGGCTGCGAACTCCTCCAGCCGGTCGACCGCGACCAAGTCGGCATCGCTGGTGACGCCATAGACCAGATGGGCCGGGTGCCCGCCCGCGCCCATGTCGGCCAGCCGCCCGAGCATCGACAGGAACGGCGCCAGCCCGGTGCCGCCGGCCAGGAACAGCAGCGGCCGCCTGACCTCGCGCAGGTAGAAGCTGCCTTCCGGCCCGCTGAATCCGATCGCCATGCCGGACTCGGCGCGGTCGCGCAGGAAGCCGCTCATCAGCCCGCCCGGGATGTCGCGGACCAGGAAGGACAGCCGGTCCGACCCCGGCGCCGAGCTGAAGGAATAGGCGCGCCGCTGATCGGTGCCCGGCACCTGGACGTTGACGTACTGCCCGGGCAGGAAGCCGAAGCCCTCCACCCCCTCGAGCGAGACGGCGACGGTGGTGTCGGACAGCCTGTCGACCGAGGCGAGACGGGTCTCGACCGACTGCCGCCCGGTCTTGCACAGCTGCGAGGAGGCGGCGACGGCCACCACCAGGTCGCTCTGCGGCCGCGCCTGGCAGGCCAGCGCCAGCCCCTCGGCTGCTTCGTCCTCGGTCAGCGCGTCGTCGATGTAGCTGCCGCCGTCATAAGCGCCGGCTTCGATCCGGCACTTGCAGGTGCCGCAGGCGCCGTCGCGGCAGTCCAGCGGGATGTTGATGCCGGCGCGGTACGAGGCATCGGCGACCGTCTCGCCGGGACGCGCCTCGACGAAGCGGGTCACGCCGTCCTCGAAGTTCAGCGCGATGGTGTGGCTCATGGCTCCAATCCTCCGGTCGCGCTCGGGTCAGACGTGGTAGATGTCGATGACGTGGTGGATGTAGTCGTTCTTCAGCACGACCTTCTTGCGCGTGATCCGCGGCTCCGGGCCGGTGGTGTCGAGCGTGTAGAACGAGGTGCCGAAATAGCTGTCGACCGTCTTGTAGCGGTAGCTGAGGGTGACCCAGTTGAACCGCAGCCGGCAGGCGCCGCCGCCCTGCTCCAGGATCTCGACATTGCTGATGCTGTGCCCGGTCCGCGGCTCCGGCAGGCTGGTGGCGCTAGACCGCTCGGTGCGGATGCGGAAGACCCGGTCCTCGAGCCCGTCCTTGTTGCCGTACCAGATCAGCGAGATCTCGGATTGCGGGTCGGTGACCAGCCGGTCGTCATCGTCCCAGGACGGCATCCAGAACTCGACCTCCGGCGCGTAGAGCGCCAGCCAGGCGTCCCAGTCCCGGTCGTCCAGATAACGGGCCTCGCGGTACAGGAATCGCTGCACCTCCTCCACCGACAGCCTCTCGATCACGGCGATCATCGCCCGGCCTCCGCCGCGACGGCCCGCTGCATCGTCTCCAGCCAGTGCCGGTGCTGCAGGACGAACAGCCCCTCGTCCTCGGTGCGCACGCCGCTCATCAGCGGCGTCATGCCGATGGCCTCGGCGGCGGGGTCGGCGCCGGTGATCCAGTGCGAGGCGCCGCGGCTGAGGTCGTTCCAGCGCGCCGCCCGGCCCAGATAGGACATCTGGCAGGCCCGGAACTCCTCCAGGTCGTCCGGCGTCGCCATGCCGCTGGCGTTGAAGAAATCCTCGTATTGCCGGATGCGGTGGGCGCGCGCCTTGGGGTCCTCGCCCTTCGGCGCGATGCAGTGGATCGTGACCTCCGTCTTGTCGACCGCAATCGGCCGGTAATGCCGGATCTGCGAGCTGAACTGGTCCATCAGGTAGACGTTCGGATACAGGCACAGGTTGCGCGACCGCCGCACCATCCATTCCGCCCGCGCCTCGCCGAACCGGGCCGCCAGCTCGCCGCGCCGCTCCCAGTTCGGGCGGTCCTCGGGGTTGGCCCAGTTGGTCCACAGCAGCAGGTGGCCGTTCTCGAAGGAGTAGAAGCCGCCGCCCTGCTTGGCCCAGCCGCCCGCATCCATGGCGCGGACGCAGTCGACCTTCTCGGCCTCCTTGCGCCGGCTGGTGGTGGCGGCGTAGTTCCAGTGCACCGCCGTGACGTGGTAGCCGTCGGCGCCGTTCTCGGTCTGCAGCTTCCAGTTGCCGTCATAGACATAGGTCGAGGACCCGCGCAGCACCTCCAGCCCGTCCGGCGACTGGTCGACGATCATGTCGATGATCTTCGCCGCCTCGCCCAGATGCTCGGCCAGCGGCGCGACGTCGGGGTTCAGGCTGCCGAACAGGAAGCCGCGATAGGAGTCGAAGCGCGCCACCCGCGTCAGATCGTGCGAGCCGTCGCAGTTGAAACCCTCGGGATAGCCGGCGCCGTCCGGGTCCTTCACCTTCAGGAGCTTGCCCCCATTGCTGAAGGTCCAGCCGTGGAACGGGCAGGTGAAGGTGGATCTGGTGCCGCGCTTGAACCGGCACAGCATGGCGCCGCGGTGGCTGCAGGCGTTGATGAAGGCGTTCAGCTCGCCGCCGCGGCTGCGGGTGATGACGACCGGCTGCCGGCCGATCGTGGTGGTGAGATAGTCGTTCGGATTCGGGATCTGGCTTTCATGCGCCAGATAGATCCAGTTGCCCTCGAAGATGTGCTTCATCTCGAGCTCGAACAGCTCCGGATCCGTGAAGATGTCCCGGGCGCAGCGATAGAGGCCGGCGGCCGCATCCTCGACGAGCGCGGTGTCGAGAATCTGGCGGGCGGTGTCGAGCATGCGCGTCTCTCCCCTGGTCTCCGCCCGGGTCCGCGGCGGACCGGTTCGATCGGTCCCGTGCGATACCCTGGCTGTTCGTTCTTCTGGCCCCGGAACGATCCTCCCTTCTGCGGCGCAGGGTCCAAGACTAAATTGGTCGAATCCATACCCTGGAGGTATCGACTTGGATCTGCGGCAGCTCCGCTACTTCGTCGCCGTGGCCCGCGAGCGGAACTTCACCCGGGCGGCGGAGACCCTGCACATCGCCCAGCCGCCGCTGAGCCGGCAGATCCGGCAGCTGGAGGACGAGCTGGGCGTCACCCTGATCGAGCGCGGCAGCCGGCCGGTGCGGCTGACCGAGGGCGGCCGCCTTCTCTATGAACAGGCGGTGCGGGCGCTGGACCATATGGAGGAGATCCAGGCGATCATGCGCCGGCTGCGGGAGGCGGAGATTCCGCGCTTCAGCATCGGCTTCGTGGCCTCGACCCTCTACGGCAAGCTGCCGGAGGTGATCCGCCGCTACCGGGCCGCCCGGCCGCGGGTCGAGCTGACCCTCCTGGAGCTGACGACGCTGGAACAGATCGCGGCGCTGAAGGAGGGGCGGATCGATGTCGGCTTCGGCCGCATCCCGTTCGACGACCCGCTGATCGAGCGCGTGCTGCTGCGCAACGAGAAGATCATCGTGGCGCTGCCGGAGACGCATCCGCTGCAGCACCATGCCGGCCCGCTGCACCTCGACGACCTGGCCGGCCAGCCGCTGATCATCTATCCCAAGGCGCCGCGGCCGAGCTATGCCGACCAGGTGCTGGCGCTGTTCCGCGACTGCGGCCTGAAGCCGATGGTGGTGCACGAGGTGCGCGAGCTGCAGACGGCGCTCGGCCTGGTGGCCGCGGAGACCGGGATCTGCCTGGTGTCGGCGGGGGTGGGCCGGCTGCAGCGCGAGGGCGTGATCTACCGGCCGCTGGACGAGGCGCAGGCGCTGACGCCGATCATCATGAGCCACCGCAAGGACGACCGCTCATCCGAGATCGCGCTGATGCTGAAGATCATCCGCGAGATGTACCGCAAGAGCGGCATCGCCTTCGGCGTCTAGCCGCGGCGGATTCGCGAGCGCGGCCGATCCACGCCTGCATCTTCGAGACCACGGGATGGCGGGACGAGGGCGCCGGCACAATCCCGCGCCCAAGTCTCCTCCGCCATCCCCTGTCCCGCGGCCGACCGGGCGGCTACCCCGCCGGCTTGCGCGGAGCGGCGTCCGCCGGCGCCGCCCGGCGCCGCGCGGCCCGGCGGGAGAGCATGTTCAGCCCCTCGACCAGGGCCGAGAACGCCATGGCGGCGTAGATGTAGCCCTTCGGAACATGGGCGCCGAAGCCCTCCGCGATCAGCGTCATCCCGATCATCATCAGGAAGCCGAGCGCCAGCATCACCACGGTCGGGTTGGCGTGGATGAAGCGGGACAGCGGATCGGCGGCGGCGAGCATCACCGCCACGGCGACGACCACGGCGATCACCATGATCGCCACGTGATCGGTCATGCCGACCGCCGTGATGATGCTGTCGAGCGAGAAGACGAGGTCGAGCAGGAGGATCTGCCCGATGGCCGCGCCGAAGCCCAGCGTCGCCTTGGCGGTGCCGAAGACGTCGTCGGCCGGGGCCGGGTCGACGCTGTGATGGATCTCCTTCGTCGCCTTCCACACCAGGAACAGGCCGCCGCCGATCAGGATCAGGTCGCGCCAGGAGAAGGGGTGGCCGAGGACCTCGAACACCGGCTCGGTGAGCTGGACGATGATCGAGACCGTGCCCAAGAGGGCGAGCCGCAGGAACAGCGCCAGCCCGATGCCGATCCGGCGCGCCTTGCTGCGCTGATGCTCCGGCAGCTTGTTGGTCAGGATCGAGATGAAGATCAGGTTGTCGATGCCGAGCACCACCTCCATGACGACCAGGGTCGCCAGGGCAATCAGGGCTGTCGGGTCGGAGATCCAGGAGAAGTCCACGGGCGGTCCCTCGGAGTGGTGGGGGATGGATGGTGACGAGGCTTCAGCCCCGTGTCACTCGAACAGCGGCCGCTCGGTTTCCGGCCGCGCCAGGCCGTGCCGGGCGAGCTCGAGCGTCAGGAGCCGCGTCTCGAGCAGGTTGAAGATCCGCAGCACCGCCTCGACCGCGTCGAAGGGCTTGGTCAGGAAGTCCCGGGCGCCGAGCGAGAGGGCACGGCGGCGCGCGGCCAGGGTGACGTCCGCGGTCAGCACCAGGATCGGCAGGTAGGCCCGGGCCGGGATCAGGCGGGAGAAGGCCTCCAGCAGGGCGTAGCCGTCGAGCTCGGGCATCATCAGGTCGAGCAGGACGAGATCGACCGGATGCTCCTGGAACAGCGGCAAGGCGCGGCGCGGATCGGTGGTGGTCAGCAGCCGGGTGAAGCCCTCGCGCTTCAGGAGGCGTTCCAGCAGCACGACATTGGCCGGCTCGTCGTCGACGATCAGGATCGTCGACCGGCGCATCAGGTCGGTGGATGGCATCGCCCCCTCGTCATCGGCCCCGGGCCTCATCGGCACCGTCGTCCAACTGGCCGCGCGGCCGCGGCAATTCAAGATGGAAGGCCGAACCGCCTTCCGCCAGGTTCTCGTGGAGCAGCCGGCCGCCCATCGCCTCGGCGAGCTGCCGCGACACGGCGAGGCCGAGCCCCGAGCCTTCCGCCGCGGAACGATCGGCGCCGAGCCGGTCGAAGGCCGCGAACAGCCGCGCCGCCCGGTCCGGCGGAATGCCGGGCCCGGTGTCGCGGATGGTGATGCGGACGCGTCCCGGATCGGACGGGCGGTGGTCGAGGGCGACGCGCCCGCCGTCGCGGTTGTACTTGACCGCATTCGACAGGAGGTTGAGCAGCACCTGCAGCAGCCGGCGCCGGTCGGCCAGCACCGAGAGGCCGGCGCCGCCGGGTGCCGCCACCGCCAGCGCGATGCCGCGCGGCTGCCCCAGCGGCGCGGCCAGCGTCGCCGCCTCGGCCAGGATCCCGGCGACCGCCAGCGGCTCGATCGCCAGGTCCATCCCCCCGGCCTCGATCCGGGCCAGGTCCAGCACCTCGCCGACCAGGCTCAGCAGGTGCCGCCCGGCGCGCAGGATCTGCGCCACGCTCTCGCGCGCCTCCTCGTCCTTCAGGTCCAGCTCCAGCAGTTGCGCGAAGCCGAGGATCGAGTTGAGCGGCGTGCGCAGCTCGTGGCTCATGCGCGACAGGAACTCGCTCTTGGCCCGGCTGGCCTGCAGCGCCTCCTCCCGCGCGGCGACCAGGTTGCGCTCGCTCTCGCGCAGCTCGGCCTCGCGCCGGCGGAGCAGGATGCTGGCCTGGTGCAGCGCCTGTTCGAGATGCCCGATCTCGTCCCCCGCGGGATTCGGCGCCGCGACGTCCTCGCCGCGTGCCAGGCGGTGCGCCGTGCCTTCCAGGGCGTGGACGCGGCGGACGATGCCGGTTGAGAACAGGATGACGGCGGCGAGCGCGCCGCCGAGGCCGAGCACCCCGGCGGCGACCAGCCGGGCGCGGGACCGCCAGCGGGCGTCCTCCGCCACCGCGGTGCGGGCGGCCAGCAGCTCCGCCTCGCGCCGCGTCATCGCGTCGATCTCCGTCCGGAGGATGTCGAGATCCGCCTTGCTCTCGGTCAGCGCCACGGTCAGCGCCTGCCGGTCCGCGGGGCCGGAGGCCGCAGCCTGGCGCAGCGCCGCGAGGCTGGACAGCTTGGCCGCCACCATCGCCCGGATGCGCTGCAGCCGCTCCTGCTGCTCGGGGTCGACGAGGCGGCGGCCCATCCGCTCGATCACCACCGGCAGCCCGGCCTCCGCCCGATCATAGGGGGCCAGGAACGAGTCCTGCCCGGTCAGCAGATAGCCTCGCACGCCGGTCGCCGCCTCGGCGATCTGGGCATGGATCTCCTGGATGTCGGACTGGATCGCCAGGGTCAGGCGGATCCGGTCCTCGGCGGCGGTGCTCCGCCGCTCGGCCAGGAAGGCGAAGACCAGGGCGCCGAGCAGCAGGGCCAGCGGCACGGCGACGACGATGAGGCCCTTCGTCTTCAGCGGCAGGTCGGCGAAGCGCCCGAACCGGCGGCGGGTCTGGGTCATGGCGGCGCGGCCATCCCCGGCAGCAGCCCGCCGCGCGCGGCCAGGACCGCCGCCTGGGTCCGGTCGCCGACGCCGAGCTTGGCGATGATCCGCTCGACATGGATCTTCACCGTGCCGGGGGCGATGGCCAGGCCGCGCGCGATCTCCTTGTTGGTCAAGCCTTCCGCGACCTTGGCCAGCACCTCGCGCTCGCGCCCGGTCAGGCTGTCGAGCACGCTCGCCGGCGGCGCCGGGCGGATGGCGACGCGGCGCAGCAGCCGGGCCACCAGATCGGCATTGAAGAAGGCCTCGCCCTCCAGCACCCGCCGCATCGTCGCCAGGATGTCGGTGCGGCTGGCGTCCTTCAGCAGATAGCCCGATGCGCCGGCCTCGATCGCGGCCTCGAGATAGTCGAGGCTGTCGTGCATGGTCAGGATCAGCACACGGGTCTGCGGCGCCACGCGCCGGATCTCCCGGGTCGCGGCCAGTCCGTCGAGCTCCGGCATGCGGATGTCGAGGATGGCGAGGTCGGGCGGCCGGTCCCGGCAGGCGGCGACGGCCTCGGCTCCGGTCCGCGCCTCGGCGACGATGCGGAACCCCTCCTCGCGGCCGATCATGGCGGCGAGGCCGGCCCGGGCCAGGTCGTGATCGTCGGCGATCAGCACCGATGCGGTCATGAGCGCCCCGTCTCGGCCGGCAAAGGCACGGCGGCGCGCATGGTCGTGCCCCGCCCCGCCGCGCCGTCCAGGTCGAGGCGGCCGCCGATCAGCGCCAGCCGCTCGCGCATCCCCACGATGCCGAGCCGCTCGCCGCCGGCACCGGGCATTCCGGCGGCGGCCAGGCCCCGGCCGTCATCGGCGATGTGGAGATGGGCCTGCCGCTCCTCCTCGAACAGCCGTACGGAGACGCGCCCGGCTTCGGCGTGCCTGACCACATTGGCCAGCGCCTCCTGGGCGACGCGGTAGAGCACGAGGCCGACCGCCGCCGGCCAGCGGTCCGCCGCCGCGGACAGCTCGGCCGACACGGCGAGGCCGCCGAGCGTGTCCAGCCGCGCCCGCAGCGCCGCGGCGAGGCCCAGGCCGTCGAGCTCCGGCGGGCGCAGATCGGCGATGGCGGCGCGGATCTCGGCCACCGACCGGCGCGCCAGATCGGCGATCTCCTCCAGCTCCCGCCGCAGGGGCGCGTCGTCCGGCAGTCCGGCGGTCACGGTCTGCAGCCGGTAGCCGAGCGCCGCCAGGGTCTGGGCCGAGCCGTCGTGCAGGTCATGCGCCACCCGGCGCCGCTCCTGCTCCTGCGCCTCGATCAGGCGGGCGACCAGCGCCGCCAGCTCGGCCCGCCTGCCGGCGATGTCGTCGAGCAGCCGCTGCCGCTCCGCCGCCTGGCGCTGCAGGCCCACGGCAGCGGCGATGCCGCGGAGGGCGACGTCCAGCGCGTCCCGATCCTCCGCCGCCGGGCCGCGCCGCCCCGGCAGCAGGCGCAGCGCCAGCCGGACCGACACCCCGCTGTCGTCCGAAGCGAGATCGACGGCTTCGCTGGCATCGTCGGCCCGCCCGACGCCGACCCGCCAGGCGGGCTGCCCGTGCGAGGCCTCGATCTCCAGCACGGCCGATCCGGCCCCGGCGAAGGCCGAGACCTGCGCCATCACCGTCCCGGCCACATCCTCGAGCCGGCCGCGCTCCAGCCCGGCATGGATCTCGACGATGAAGCGAAGCCGCGCCGCGCGCGCCTCGGCATCCCGGTACAGCCGGCGCAGTTCGTCGACGGTGGAGGCTTCGGCGGCCTCCGACGGCAGGGGCATGATCCGACTTTCGCTCCGTTCCGGGCGGGTGGCGCCGCGCAGCATACCGCAGCGCCCGGCCCGGCGCCCTATGCCGTTCGGCAGATCCGTCCGGCAGACGCGCGGCCCTGCTTGCCGGACCAGATATCCGGCCATCGGGAGCCGGACATCCCCGGCGCCCATCGACACAGGAGCCCATGATGCGTTTCGCCCTGGCCGGTGCCCTGGCCCTTTCCCTCCTCTCGCTGCAGTCCGCTTTCGCCGCCCAGCCGGCGGCCGCCGCGCAGTCCGCTGCCGAGGCGACCCGTTGCGAGCCGATCACCGAGGCGGAGGTGGCCGGCCTGTTCGATCGCTGGAATGCCTCCCTCGCCACGCTCAAGGCCGAGGCGGTGGCGGCCAACTACGCCGAGGACGCGATCCTGCTGCCGACGCTGTCGAACACGCCGCGCCTGACCCGGGAGCAGCGGATCGAGTACTTCAAGCACTTCCTGGAGCAGCGGCCGCAGGGCGTGGTCGACAGCCGGGTGATCAGGATCGGCTGCAACAAGGTGACCGACGCCGGCACCTACACCTTCACGCTGGCCGACGGCAGCAAGGTCCCGGCGCGCTACACCTACACCTATGAGTTCGCCGACGGTGCCTGGCTGATCGCCTCGCACCATTCCTCGATCATGCCGGAAAAGTGACCGGCCGAGCGCGGGCGGGCCGATCTCACCGGCGCGCCCGCGACGATACGGCGTCCTGCCGCGGGACGCCTATCTCCGATCCGGTTCGACCCGGCCGATCCGGACCCCGTGAGTCCGGGCCGGGTCGAGATCGCCCGTCGCACTGCCGGGGGCGACGCGCAGCGTCAGCGAGAGCGGCCCCTCCCCGCGCGCCGCCAGCGCCGCCCCGGCGCGGTCCGGGCCGAGCAGGCGGACGGACTGGCCGTCGCCGAGCGCGACCGGCGCGCCGGGATCGACGGCGGTGCCGAGCAGGGCGCCGTAGCGCCGGGCGCTAACCCCGGCGTCCGCCACCGCGATCTCGATGCCGGCGACGCCGATCGCGCCGTTGGCGTGGCGGCGGATGTCGCCCTCCGGCACCCGCAGATGCCGCGGCGTGACGTCGCCGCACAGGAAGGGCAGGTCCGAGGTCGCGGCCCGCGCCGTGCGCCATTCCAGCCGCTGCCCGTCGGGCCGCAGCCGGCCGCCGTCGGTCGGCCCCTCGATCTCGAGGCCGCGCGCCTTCGCCGCCGCCACATCGGCCGCGATGTCGCCGGGCAGCAGGGCGAAGTCGACCAGCCCGTCGCCGGCCTCGCTCAGCACCCGCCACCAGCGGAACTCCGGGTTCGGCCGCCGGAAGGCGATCAGCTCGATATAGGCGCCGTCGGCGAAGACGATCAGCGCGTTGTGGCTGGCGCCGTGGGTGTGCTCCCCGCCCGGCACCACGGTGAAGCCGAGCGCCTGGTAATCCGCGATGGTCCGCTCCAGGTCGCGGACGGCGATCACCACGTGATCCAGCGACAGGCTCATGGTCGTCTCCCGTTCCGATGGGGCTGCGGTCAGGCCTGGACCTGCGGCTCGCCGAGCGACAGCATCAGGCGGTTGGCCCAGTTGAAGAAGGCGGCGCCCTGGATCAAATCGGCGACCGCCGCGTCGTCCAGCCCGGCCGCGCGCAGCCGCCGGACGTGCTCCGTGCCGAACGACCCCGGCGTCTCCGTCAGCGCCACTGCGGCGGCGACGATGGCGTTCCAGCGCTCGCCGAGATCGGCGCCGACGCCCTCGTCCAGCAGGCGCTGCACGTCGTCGCCGCGCTTGGAATGGACGGTGGCGAAGCGGGAATGGACCGAGGCGCAGTAGATGCAGCCGTTCAGGCGCGAGGTCGCGGTGGCGGCCAGCTCGCGCTCCGCCCGCGGCAGGCCGCCCTCGGGGTTGTAGAAGATGTCCTTGTCGGTCCTGGTCCGGGCCTGCAGCACGTCCGGGTCGCGCACCAGCAGCCGGAAATAGTCGGATTTGGCGCGCGCCGCGTCGACCAGCCCGGCCAGGTGCCGTTCCGTAAGCTGGTCGGCGGGATACGGCTCCAGCCAGGGCAGCCAGCCGAGCTCGTCCTGGGTGAAGACGGTCGGCTCGTGGTTGTCGGGATGAGTGAGAACGGTCTCGGTCATGGCGGGCCTCAGGCGGCGGCCAGGGCACGCAGCCCGGCGACGACACGGATCTGGAAGGACAGGAAGGCGACCAGCTGCGACAGGGTGACGATGCCGGTGGTCGACCAGCCGGCATCGAGCAGCGCCTGCAGCGCCGCGGCGCTGGCGTCGCGCGGACGGAACACCAGCAGATGCGTGTGCGCCAGAGCCGCCGCGATGCGGGGGCCGAGCACCGCACGGCCCTCGCCCGAGACGTGGTAGATCGGGCCGCGCCTGTCCTCGGCGCTGAGCGGCCCGGCCGGGTAATGGCCATAGGGCCCTTCCGCCGCGGCCCGCTCCGCCTCCACGGCCACGGCGGCGGCGAGGCCGGAATCCCTCCCGGCCAGGGCCTCGGCATAGAAGCGGGCGGTCGCCGGCTCGCGATGCAGCGCCGCGACAAAGGCGGCGACCGCATAGCGCTCCAGCGCCGACACGGTGCCGGGCTCCTCCGGCTCGAACAGCACCAGCCAGCTTTTCTGCGCATTCTCCCGGGCGGCGGGGCGCTGCGCCCGGATCCGGTCGAGGGCAGAGCCGCGCTCGACCCCGGCCAGGAGGTCGATCACATCGGCCGTCGGTTCGCTCATCGTCTGGTCCTTCTCACGAATGTCTGGGCGGCGTCAGCAGGACGCGGCGGCGAGGCGGATGTCATCGCCCCGTTCCTGGCGGGCCCAGCCGAAGGCCGGCGCCACCTCCCGCGCCACCAGCTCGATCGAGCGCAGGATGAAGGGGTGCGGCGGGTCGACCGAATGCACCTGGACCACCAGGTCGGTGGCGCGGCGCAGCGTGCCGTCGGCGCGCAGCGAGGCGATCACCTCCTCCGGCGTGCCGAGATGCACGTCGAAGGCGGCGATCAGCTGGTCCAGCGTGTCGTCCGGGGCGCCGCGGCCGGCGGCGGCGAAGCGGTCGGCCTGGCGGCGCAGGCCGGGCTCGGCGAAGCGCCGCGCCGTCTCGCGGTCGTCGGCGACGAAGACGCTGCGCGACGCCAGGATGCGCGGTTCCTTCCCCGCCGGCAGCGCCGCCAGATAGGCGTCGATGATCGGGTCCTGGATCTCGGCCAGCGTGGCGTCGGGCGCGTCGGCCGGGCGCGGCTGGGTGCGCGACAGCATCAGCCCGTCGCCGGCCGCCCCGGCCCGGGCGCCGCCGGCGACCGAGAAGGTGGCCTGCCAGATCCGGTCCAAAAGCTGCGGCGCCGCCGGGTACAGCCGGGTGTCGGCGCCGTCGAGCGGCCGGCCGCCCCAGGCGTCGAGCAGCACCTGCAGGTGCCGGGCGAAGATCGCCGACCGCTCGGCGCTGTCGAGGCCGAAGGCGGCGAAGGCCGAGGGCGTGCCGCCGGTGCCGAGCCCGAGCTCGAGCCGCCCGTCGGACAGGAGGTCCAGCACCGCCGCATCCTCCGCCACCCGCACCGGGTTCTCCAGCGGCAGGGTGATGATGCCGGTGCCGAGGCGGATGCGCGAGGTGCGCGCCGCGACCTGGGCCAGGAACACCAGCGGCGCCGGCAGCCCGCCCTCCGGCTCGTGGAAATGGTGCTGGGCGACCCAGGCGCTGTCGAAGCCGTGCCGCTCCGCCGTCGTGATCTGCTCCGTCGCCAGGCGGTAGCGCTCCTGCGCGCTCGCCTCGTCGAGAAGCCGGGTGAAGAAGCCGAGCCGCTGGATGGTCACGGGAGAACGCCTTTCATGCGGAGACGGCGAGCCGGCGCCCGGGGATGGCGTCGATCAGCTCGCGCGTGTAGTCGCTGCGCGGATTGCGGAACACCGCCTCCACCGGCCCGGCATCGACCTGCCGGCCGTTGTGCAGCACCGAGACGGTGTCGGCGATCTGCCGGACCACGGCAAGGTCGTGCGACACGAACAGGTAGGTCAGGCCGAGGTCGCGCTGCAGCGTGTCGAGCAGGCCCAGGATCTGGGCCTGGACGGTGACGTCGAGCGCCGACACCGCCTCGTCCAGCACCAGCACCTGCGGGTCCAGCACCAGGGCCCGGGCGATGGCGACGCGCTGCCGCTGGCCGCCCGAGAGCGCCCGCGGCCGCCGGTCCAACACCGCCTGCGGCAGGCCGACCCGGTCGAGCATGTCGCGCACCTTGTGGGCGCGGTCGGGCTTCGGCAGGCGCTCGAAGTTCAGCAGCGGCTCCTCGATGATCTCGAAGATGCTCTGCCGCGGATCGAGCGATCCGAACGGGTTCTGGTAGACCAGCTGGATGGTGCGGCGGAACTGCCGCAGCGCCTCACCCTTCAGCGCCGCCGGGTCGGCGCCGCCGATCCGGATGCGGCCGGCGGTCGGCTTCTGGAACCCAACCACGATGCGCACAGTTGTGGTCTTGCCGGAGCCGGATTCGCCGACCAGGGCATGGGTGGTGCCGCGTCGCACGGCGAAGGACAGGCCGTCGACCGCGCGGAAGGTGCCGCCCCGGCCGGGCAGGTCGAAATCCTGCACCAGCCCGTCGACCAGGATGGCGTCGTCGCCCTCGCCCACCGGGCGCGGGGAACGGCGCTCCGCCTTCGCCAGCGACGGCGCGTCGGACAGCAACTGCCGGGTATAAGCGCTCCTGGGTGCGGCGAGGATCTCCGCCGCCGCCCCCTGCTCCTGGATCCGGCCGCCCTGCAGCACGATCAGCCGGTCGGCCCGGTCGGCGGCGACGCCGAGGTCGTGGGTCACCAGCAGCACCGCGGTGCCGAATTCCCGGCGCAGCTCGTCGATCAGGTCGAGAATCCGGCGCTGCACGGTGACATCGAGCGCGCTGGTCGGCTCGTCGGCGATGATCAGGGCGGGCTGCAGCGCGATGGCGATGGCGATCAGCACGCGCTGCTTCATGCCGCCCGACAGCTCATGCGGGTATTGCCGCGCCCGCAGCTCCGGCCGCGACAGGCCGACCCGGGCCAGCAGCTCGACCACCCGGGCGCGGTTCGCTGCCTTGCCGCCGCGGCGGTGGATGCTCAGGATCTCCTCGACCTGGGCGCCGATGGTCTTGACCGGGTTCAGCGAGCTGCCGGGATCCTGCGGGATCAGGCTGATGCGGGCGCCGCGGATGGCGTCGAGCCGCTTCTGCGACCAGCCGGAGATGTCGGTGCCGGCGAGGCGGATGGCGCCGCCGTCGACCCGGCCGTTCTCGGCCAGGAGGCCGATCACCGCCTGGGCCGTGGTGGTCTTGCCGGAGCCGGATTCGCCGACCAGCGCCACCACCTCGCCCGGCCGGACACGGAAGGAGACGCCGTCGACGACGCGCTGCGCCCCGCCGCGGTCGCCCACATAAGAGACACTGAGGCTCTCGACCTCCAGCACCGGCACGGTCATATCGTCCTCCGCCCGATCGACCGGCCGATGCGGTTGGCGGCCAGCACCACCAGCACCACGACCAGGCCGGGCACGGTGGTCAGCCACCAGGATGTGGCGATGTAGTTGCGGCCCTCGGCGATCAGCAGTCCCCATTCCGGCGTCGGCGGCGGTGCGCCGTAGCCGAGGAAGCCGAGGGTCGAGATCTGCAGGATCGCGGTGCCGAACTGCACCGCGGCCAGGGCGATCACCGAGGTCACGGAGTTCGGCAGGATGTGCCGCCACAGCACGGCGCCGAAGCGGCCGCCGCTGCCGAAGGCGGCTTCGACATAGTCGGAGCGGCGGACCAGGATCACTTCGGACCGGGACAGCCGGGCGAAGCGGCCGATCGAGGTGACGCCGACGGCGATCGCGGCATTCACCGTGCCGAAGCCGAGCAGGATGATGATGGCCAGCGACAGCAGCAGCGACGGCACCGACAGCAGCACGTCGACGATCCGCATCAGCACGGCGTCGGTCCGCCGGCCGGTCGATCCGGCGAGGAGGCCGATGGCGGTGCCGACCAAGAGGCCGACGGCGACCGCGACGAAGGCGCCGGACAGCGAGTTCACCGCGCCGTGGACGATGCGGGCGAACAGGTCGCGGCCCAGCGCGTCGGTGCCGAGGAGGTGCTCGGCGTCGGGCGCCCGCAGCTTCTCCCGCGGCACGCCGGCGACCGGGTTGTGGCCGGTGAACAGGCCGGGGGCGACGGCCCAGGCGGTGACGATGGCGATCACCGCCCAGGACAAGAGCAGGCTGGGCTGCGCCCGGCCGAACGAAGAGAAGACGGGGCGGCGGGGCGGCCGGGCCGGCACGGTCCGATCGGTGGTCTGCAGCGAGGTCATGCGGCGGCTCCCCGGAGTCTCAGGCGCGGATCGAGCACCGGGGCCAGCAGGTCCACGGCCAGGTTGACCAGGACGAAGCCGGCGGCGGACAGTACGACGACGGCCTGGATCACGGCCGTGTCCTGGTTGCGCACCGCCCGCTCGGTCAGCGTGCCCAGGCCGTTCAGCCCGAACACGGTCTCGGTGATGACGGCGCCGGCCAGGATCTCGCCGAACAGCACGCCGGCGATGGTCAGGGTCGGCAGCAGGGCGTTGCGCGCCACGTGCCGCCACAGCACCCCGGCGCGCGAGGCGCCCTTGGCCCGGGCCACGGCGACGAAGGGATGGGTCGAGATCTCGTCGATGCTGCGCACCAGGATCTGGGCCAGCGGCGCCGAGATCGGCACCGCCAGGGTCAGCACCGGCAGGACCAGCCCTTCCCAGGGCCCGGGATTGATCACCGGGATCAGCTTCAGCCGGAAGGAAAAGACCTGGATCAGCATGATGCCGAGCCAGAAGGTCGGCACCGAGACGAAGAGCGACGGCAGGGACTGGATCGCCGAGCGCAGCCAGGAAAAGGCAGCGAGGCTGGACAGGGCGGCGATCGCCACCGCCAGCAGCACCGCCAGGGCGAAGCCGAGGCCGGCCAGCCACAGGGTCGGCGGCAGGTTGGCCAAGAGCGACTGCCCGACCGGCACGCCGGCCTGGACCGAAGTGCCGAAATCGCCGGTCAGGAAGTCGCCCAGCGTGTGCAGGTACTGCGACCAGAGCGGACTGTCGGCGCCGTAGGACTGGCGGATCTCGGCGATCTGGTCGGGGCTCAGCCCCAGCTCCGGGTTCTGGAACTTGATCAGGATCGCATCGCCCGGCAGGGCCTGCAGCAGGATGAAGGCAGCCGTGAAGGCGGCCCACAGCACCAGCACCGCCTGCCCGACCCGGCCGAGGAGATATCTGGACATCAACCGTCCTTGTCCTCTGCGGAAGCCCCGGCCTCAGCGCTCGTCCAGCCAGGTGTCGTAGAAGTACGGCCGGCCGACCGCCTCGAAGGCGATGCCCTTGACATAGGGGGCGCCGGCATAGGCCTGCGGCTCCTCGAAGATCGGGATGGCATAGGCCTGGTCCAGCACATAGGCCTGGACCTCGCCCGCGATCTGCAGCCGCTTGGCCGCGTCCGGCTCGGAGGACAGCGCCACCAGCAGGCCGTTGAGCTTGTCGTCGACGAAGCTCTTCACCTTGCTGCTGGCGCCGCCCTTCTGGCGCAGCACGTCGCGGTTCGACGGATAGAACTGGCTCTTGATCACATCCGGATCGGCGCGGCCGACCATGGCCGGCGACACCGGGGTCTTCTCCGGGTCGAGATTGTCGACCGTGGCGCTGCCGGAATCGCCGGCCAGCACGTTCAGCCTGACGCCGACCCGGGCCCATTGCTGGGCGACCAGCTGCAGCGTCTCCTTGTTCTGCGGCTGCGGCAGGGATTCGTAGGCGGTCAGCTGCAGCGTCTTCCCGTCCTTGTGGCGCAGCCCGTCGGCGCCGAGGGTCCAGCCGGCCTCGTCGAGCAGCCGCTTCGCCAGCGCCTCGTCATGAGTCAGCTTGGCCGACAGGTCGACATAGCCCAGCGCGGTCGAGGCGATGACCGAGGTCGCCTTCGGGTAGTTCTCGGAGAACAGCGTGCCGACGATCTCGTCGCTGTCGGTCGCGTGCAGCAGCGCCTGCCGCACCCGGAGATCGGCCACCAGCGGGTTGTCCGGGCGGAACACCACGCTGTTGTTCACGCCGCGGGTCGGCGCGGCGTAGACGGTGTAGCCCTGGTCCTTCACCTGCGGCTCGTCATAGGCCTGGACCTGGCGGATGAAATCGGCCTGGCTGGCCAGGAGCGCGCCGATGCGGACGCTGTCCTCCGGCGTCACGATGTAGCGGATGCCGTCGAGCCAGGCGCGGCCCTGATGCGCCAGCGGCGCCGGGCCCCAGGCATAGTCTGCGCGCGCCTTCAGCACCAGCTCCTTGCCCAGCGTCTCGCTCTCGACCACGAAGGGGCCGGAGCCGATGATCCTGGTGGCGTCGCCCAGCTCGTCGAACGGCCGCGCCAGGGTGGCGGGCGAGACCAGGCCGGAGCCGATCACCGAGGTGCCCTGCAGGAACCCGGGCGACGGCTTCTTGAAGAAGAAGCGCACCGTCTGCGGGTCGACCACCTCGCTGCGGTCGTAGTTGTTGATGACCTCGGAGACCGGCAGCTTCAGCGCCGGGTTGCCCTTGCCATAGGTATCGTAATTCTTCGCCACCGCATCGGCGTCCAGCGGCGTGCCGTCGGAGAAGGTGACGCCGCGGCGCAGCTTGAAGGTGTATTCCGTGGCGTCGGCGTTGACGGTCCAGGACTCGGCGATCCAGGGCTTGATCTCGAGCGTCTTGGGGTCCTGCCAGGTCAGCTTGTCGGTGATCTGGTTCAGGATGCCGCCATTCGGGTAGAAGCCGCCCGCCGGGGGATACAGGTTGGTATGCGCCTGCTGCTCCAGATAGATCAGCGTGCCGCCGGTGACCGGCGCCCCGTCGGCTGCGAAGGATGGCGCCGCCAGGAAGGGGCTTGCGGCCAGCGCCGCGACCGCCAGGGCCAGCAATCGTCCCAGATGAGTGTTGATCGACACGATTATCCCTTCCACGGATGCAAGAACGACAGATTTTCTGATTTCTGACGTACTTCGCGCACGCACAAGCGCCGCACAGCCACGCCTTCCGGCGCCTCGCTTGTCCGGCATAATTTACCGTACGCTTTGTCTTTTTTACGTAAAATTACAAATTTTATATGATAAATTGAATCCGCGACCGCCTCCGCGCGCCTCAAGATCGAAAGATTCATGTTGTATGAATCATAATTACCAAATCATACTGATCTTGTAGATAATTTTACACATGAATTCAGCGCATATCTCGGAAGACGCTCCGGGACGCTGATGCCCGCCCTGACGCCGCCGAGAGGGCCCCTGCCGTGAGGACCAGAGGATGACCACGCTCAACGAGTATCTCGGCCAGAAGCGCGAGGCGATCGACGCCCGCAAGGCCCGTGTCGCCGCCGGCGAATCAGGCCCCAAGACGCTGACGGCGCGGGTGCGGGCCGAAGGACGCAGCGGCGTCCGCCGCATCCGCATCCGCGACTTCCAGGTGATCAGCGACAGCGAGGCGGATTTCGCCGGCTACGACCTGGGCCCCAGCTCGCCCGAGCTGCAGCTGGGCGTGCTCGGCAGCTGCCTGACCCACACCTTCCTGATCCAGGCCGCGGCGCTGGGCGTGCCGCTCGATTCCCTGGATCTCGAGGTCACCGGCACGATCGACCCGCGCGCCGGCTCCCCCGGCTTCGAGGCGGTGCCGATCTATCCGCACGGCATCCGCTACGCGGTGTCGATCGCCTCTCCCGCCGCGCCGTCCGAGATCGAGGCGCTGCGGCAGGCGGTGGAGCGCAACTGCCCGATCCTGAACCTGCTGCGCCAGCCGCAGGCGATCGCCGGCGAGATCCGGCTGACCCAGGCCCCGACCGCCGTGGCGGCGGAATGACGGCGCGAACAGGAGGACATCCCATGGCACGAACAGATCTGTCCCGGCGCGACCTGCTGCGCGCCGCCGGCCTGGCCGGGGCCGCGGCGCCGGTGGCGGCGCTCGGCACCCGGGTGTGGGCGCAGGGCGCCTCGGCCCAGCCGGTGCCGGTCAAGCTGGCCTGGAACGCCACTGCGATCTGCCTGTCGCCGATCCCGGTGGCGGTGACCCAGGGCATCTTCCAGAAGCACAACCTGGACGTGGAGCTGATCAACTTCGCCGGCTCGACCGACCAGCTGCTGGAGGCGATCGCCACCGGCAAGGCCGATGCCGGCATCGGCATGGTGCATCGCTGGCTGAAGGCGCTGGAGCAGGGCTTCGACGTCAAGCTGACCGCCAGCTCGCATGGCGGCTGCTCGCGCCTCGTCGGCTCCCACGCGGCTGGGGTGACGACGCTGGAGAGCCTGCGCGGCAAGACCGTCGGGGTCAGCGACCTGGCCAGCCCGGGCAAGAACTTCTTCGCCATCTACCTGACCAAGCACGGCATCGACCCGGAGCGCGAGATCACCTGGCGCCAGTACCCCGCCAACCTGCTGGGGCTGGCGGTGCAGAAGGGCGAGATCCAGGCGATCGCCGACGGCGACCCGAACCTCTACCTGCTGCAGAAGACCCAGCCCGACCTGGTCGAGATCGCCACCAACCTGTCCGGCGAGTATCGCGAGAAGGTGTGCTGCGTGCTGGGCATCCGCGGCAGCCTGATCCAGGACGACAAGCCGACCGCGGCGGCGCTGAGCCGCGCCATCCTCGAGGCGTCGGACTGGGTGGTGCAGCACCCGGAGGCGACGGCCGAGATCTGCACCTCGATGTCGACCGCGAGCGCGGCCGATCTGACCGCGGTGCTGCGCACCCTGACCCACGGCCATCACCCGGCCGGGCTGGAACTGAGGAACGAGATCAAGGCCTATGCCGAGGATCTCAAGCTGGTGAACGTGCTGCGCTCCAGCACCGACCCCGCGCTGTTCGCCGAGACCGTCACCGAGGACGTGCTGTCATGACCGATCACCGGACACCCTCGACCGCGCCTGCCGTCCCGGTGGCCGGCTGCGGCACCGTCTCCCGCCGGAAGCTGCTGCGCGCGGCCGCCGCGGCCGGCATCGTCGCCCCCTTCGCGCTGCCGGGCGGCCGGACCCTGGCCCAGAGTGCCGCGCCACGCAAGCTGAAGCTGGCCTGGAGCCAGACCGCGGTCTGCCAGTCGCCGATCTCGGTGGCGCTGAAGCGCGACTTCTTCGGCAGATACGGGCTGGAGGTCGAGCACATCCAGTACAGCGGCCCGACCGACCAGCTGCTGGAAGCGATCGCCACCGGCCATGCCGATGGCGGCATCGGCATGGCGCTGCGCTGGCTGAAGCCGCTGGAGCAGGGCTTCGACGTGCGCCTGGCCGTCGGCACCCATGGCGGCTGCATGCGCCTCCTGGCCCCCGCCTCCTCCGGCATCACCAAGGTCGCCGACCTGCGCGGCAAGGCCGTCGCCGTCACCGACCAGGCCAGCCCGGTGAAGAACTTCTTCGCCATCCGCCTGGCCAAGGAGGGGATCGACCCGGACCAGGTCGACTGGCGGCAGTATCCGGGCGACCTGTTCGCCGAGGTGGTGAAGAAGGGCGAGGTCCAGGCCGTCGCCATCGAGGACCCGCACGCCTGGTTCCTGCGCGAGCGGGACGGGCTGGCCGAGATCGCCACCAACCTGGACGGCGACTACGCCAGCAAGACCTGCTGCGTGCTGGGCATCCGCGGCAGCCTGCTGCGCGACGAGCCCGAGGTCGCGGCGTCGCTGGCCCGCGCCTTCATCGACGCCCAGCACTGGACCGCGGCCAACCCGGCCGAGACGGCACAGATCTTCGCCCCCTTCGTCCCCGGCAACGTCAAGCCGGAGGATGTCGAGGCGATCCTGCGCAGCCACACCCACCAGCACGCCTCGACCGGCGCCCATCTGCGCGGCGAGCTGGCCGCCTTCACCGAGGATCTGAAGCTGATCCGCGTGATCCGGCCCGGCACCGACGCCACCGAATTCGCCAAGGTGATCGCCCCCGATGTCCTCGCTTGATCAAAGCCTGGCCGGCGCACCGCCGGCCACCGCCGCCGAACGCCCGGCGCAACCCGCCCGTCTCTGGACCACCGGGCTCGTCGCTGCCCTGGCCTGGCTGGTGCTGGCGGCGCTGACCTGGCAGTGGCCGAACCGCAAGGTCGGCTTCGCCGACTGGGCCTACACCACCGAGTTCGCGATCGGCGTCGCCGTGCTCGCCGCTTTCCTGGCCCTCGTCGCGGTGCTGAGACGGCGGTCGGTCTTCGCCTGGCTGCGGCCCGCCGGGCCCTGGCTGGTGGCGTTGCCGGTGCTGTTCGCCGTGTGGGAGGTGGTGACGGCCAAGCTGGCCCTCCTCCCCGTCCCGTTCTTCGCCCCGCCGCAGGCGCTGATCGAGGTCTATGCCGACGACTGGCCACGGCTCGGCGACAGCCTGGTCAACTCGCTCTGGCTGCTCGCCAACGGCTATGTCCTCGGCGCCGTCTCCGGCTTCCTGACCGGCGTCGCGGTCGGCTGGTCGCGGGCGTTGGGCTACTGGGTGCATCCGGTGCTGCGGCTGCTCGGGCCGATCCCGTCGACGGCGCTGCTGCCGCTGGCCTTCTTCTTCTTTCCGTCGAGCTGGGCGGCGGCGGTGTTCCTGATCGCGCTGGCCACCTGGTTCCCGGTCACCGTCCTGACCTGGTCCGGCGTCGCCAGCGTCGACCGCGCCTATTACGACGTCGCCCGCACCCTCGGCGCCGGCGAGCGCTTCCTGGTGCTGCGCGTCGCCATCCCGGCCGCCCTGCCGCATGTCTTCGTCGGCCTGTTCATGGGCCTGGGCGCCTCGTTCTCCGTGCTGGTGGCGGCCGAGATGATGGGCGTGAAGTCCGGCCTGGGCTGGTACCTGCAATGGGCCCAGGGCTGGGCCTCCTACTCCAACATGTATGCGGCGCTGATCGTGATGGCGCTGGTGTTCTCCGGCCTGATCACGCTGCTGTTCCGGCTGCGCGACCGGCTGCTGGCCTGGCAGAAGGGGGTGGTGCGATGGTAGCGCTGATGCACGAGGCGGCGGCAGAACCCCGGGCCGCGGGCGCGGGGATCGAGATCCGCGACGTCAGCCACCAGTTCGAGCTGGAGGGCGCGGCCCTGCCGGTGCTGGACCGGATCAGCCTGACCATCGAGCCGGGCGAGTTCGTCGCCCTGCTCGGCCCTTCCGGCTGCGGCAAGTCCACCCTGCTGCGGCTGGTGGCGGGGCTGGAGCCGCCGACGGCCGGCGCAATCTTCGCCGACGGCGCCGAGATCCGCTCGACCTCGCCGTCGCGCGTCGTGGTGTTCCAGGATCCGACGCTGTTCCCGTGGCGCACGGTCTGGGACAATGTCGCGCTGGGCCCCCAGGCCCAGGGTCTGCTGCGCAGCCGGCGCGGCCGGGTGGACGAGGCGCTGCGGCTGGTCGGCCTCTCCGGCTTCGACCGCGCCTGGCCACGCCAGCTGTCCGGCGGCATGGCCCAGCGCGTCGCCCTGGCCCGCGCCCTGGTCAACGACCCCAGCCTGCTGATCCTGGACGAACCGCTGGGCAAGCTCGATTCCCTCACCCGCCTGACCATGCAGGGCGAGCTGGTCGATCTCTGGCAGCGCCGGGGCTTCAGCGCCCTCCTGGTCACGCATGACGTCGAGGAGGCGCTGATCCTGGCCAGCCGGGTGATCGTGCTGAGCGACCGCCCGGCCCGGATCCTGGCCGAGATCGTCAACGACCGCCCCTACCCGCGCCACCGCGGCGACCCGCATCTGGCGGCGCTGCGGCACGAGGCGCTGCGGCTGCTCGGCCTCGACGCCGGCTGGTGAGGCCGGCGGGACAGGCCTACTTGCCTTGCGCGCCCCAGCTCTCGGACACGTGCTGGGGCGCCGGCCGGCGCTCCGCCGCCGGTTCCCAGCCGAGCTGCGGCAGGATGTGGCCCACCGCGTCGCCCAGGATCTGCTCGTATTCGAAGGGCCGGAACTCGTAGGGCAGCTCCAGCCGCAGCTCCGACACCTCCGCCAGAACCGGGTCCCGGTCCAGGGCCTCGAGGATCTGATCGGAGGTCCCGACAAGGTCCGGCGCGAACAGCGTCCGTCGTTCGCCCTGCGGCGCCAGCGTGCGTTCGCGGCGGCCGGCGGCATATTCGGCGTAGCGGGCCCGGGTCCAGTCGTCGGCACTGTCGAAGGGCACGATCACCCGGCCCAGGGCCACGCGGGCCGGACGAGATCCGCGATAGGCCGCGCGATAGGCATCCAGCTGCCGAAGCTGGGCGGTGAAGAAGTCGTCGGTGCCCTCGCCCGAGGTGACGTTGCCGATCAGCAGGTTCAGCCCGGCGCGCCCGGCCCATTCGGCCGAGCGCAGCGACCCGCCGCCGTACCAGATGCGGTCGGCCAGCCCTTCGGCCACGGGCTGCAGCCGGGGCCGGTGGCGGCCGGCGGCGTTGACCACGACCCGGTCCGGGTCGCCGAGATAGTGGCCGCGGAGATTGTCCAGCAGCCGCTCCACCCGGCCGTAGGACAGGTCGTAGCCGGTCCAGTCGCCGTCGAAGACAAGCGGCCCCAGCAGGTCGGCATGCGGCGGCACGCCGGCGCTGAGCCCGACATTCAGCCGGCCGCCCGACAGCACGTCGGCGGTGGAGAGATCCTCGGCCAGGCGGTACGGGCTTTCATAGCCGATCTGGATCACGGCGCTGCCGAGCTGGATGCGGCGGGTGCGCTGGCTGGCCGCGGCCAGGAACACCGCGGCGGAGGAGACGCCGGGCTCGAGATGACGCTGCCGGATCCAGGCGCTGTCGAAGCCCAGCCGCTCGCCGACGGCGAAGAGGCGCAGCGCCTTCTCCAGCCCGTCTTGCGGATCGGCCTCCGGGAAGCTGCCCGGGGTCAGGAACCCCGCATGGTCGATCGATGCCATGATCCGGTCCTCGTCAGAATTCGGGCAGGCCGGGCGGGTTGGTGCGCGATCGGTCGATCGCCTCGGCCGACAGGCTCCAGCGCGCCAGCAGGCCGCCATATTTGCCGTCCGAGATCAGTTCGTTGATCGCGGCGGTGAAGGCGTCGGCCAAGCCGCTGCCGCGGCGGGTGGTGATGCCGGTCTCGGCATCCAGCGGCCAGCCGGAGCTGATCGTGCCAACGGGTTTGAGGCTGCCGTCGCGAGCCTGATAGGCCAGGGCAGCGTTGACGCTGAACAGGGCGTCGGCCCGCCCGGACCGGATCGCCAGCCCCCAGGCCGCCTGGTCGTCATAATATTGCAGCTCGGCCGGGGCCAGGCCCTGGGCCGCGTTCAGCCGGTTCCACTCCAGCAGGATCCGCTCCTGGTTGGTGCCCGACGCGGTGATGATCCGCAGGCCGGCGATGTCCTTCGGCTCGCGGATCGCCGTAATCGGGCTGTCTGATTTCACATAGAAGCCGTGCAGGCCCTTGCGGTAGCTCAAGAAGTCGAAGCGCTGCTTGCGCTCCTCGGTCACGCCGACATTGGAGATGACGGCATCGTACTTGCCCGAGGCCAGGCCTAGCGGCCAGTCGGCCCAGGCCACGGCCACCAGCTTCAGCCTCAGGCCCAGCAGGTCGGCGACCAGCTGGGCCAGGTCCGGGTCGGCGCCGACGACGGTCCGCGCGTCGGTCGCATAGGTGGCGATCGGCGGCTGGCTCGGCGCCACCGCCACGGTCAGCACGCCATCCTCGGCGAATCGGAAATCCTTCGGCAGCACGGCGGCGATCGCCTCGTCCTTCTGCGCCCGCAGGCGGCCCGGCTGCTCCGGGCTGAGGTCGAGGGACTGGGCCGGTGCCGGCCCCGCGCCGGCCGCCAGGGCCAGGACCAAGGCGGCGGCCGCCCGTCTGGAGACCAATCCGAACATTCCTTCCCTCCTGAGGCCACGGCCTGTGGCCGATCGCGCCGATCGATATACAGACTCAGTTGACAGTAAGAAATCATATATGCGCAATAGATATGTTCAAACTGCAAATTATGCAGATCTTGAAAGTAATTTATGATCGGCGGACCGGCGAGCGGCCCGGCGGCACCACGCAGCGACAGCCGATTGCGAGACCGCATGACCAGTCCAGACATCGACCTGCAGGACCGCCCCCGCCTTCTGCCCCGCCTGTCGGAGGACGCGGTTGTCCGCCGCCGCGACCTGACAGAGGCGCGCGATTATTCCCGCCACCGGGTCGTGGGCGCCCGTCATCCCGGCCGCACCGCCGGCACCCTGGCCGCGGCAGTCGTCATCGTCGCGGTGCTGCACTCGATCCTGACCAACCCGCGCTGGGAATGGGGTGTCTTCGCCGAATGGTTCTTCGCCGAGCCGGTGATGGACGGGCTGGGCCGCACCATCCTGCTGACCGCCGCCGGCTCCGCCCTCGGCTTCCTGCTGGGCACCGGGCTGGCCCTGGCGCGGGTGTCGAAGTCGCCGCTGCTGTCCGGCCTGGCCTGGGGCTACATCTGGCTGCTGCGGTCGATCCCGCTGATCGTGCTGCTGCTGATCCTGTTCAACCTGGGCTACCTGTACGAGTCGGTCCGGCTGGGCATTCCCTTCACCGATATCGTCTTCGAATACCCGACGGTCTCGCTGCTCGGCCCCTACGCCGCGGCGATCCTGGGTTTGAGTCTGAATCAGGCCGCCTTCTCGGCCGAGATCATCCGCGGCGGCATCCTGTCGGTCGACCAGGGCCAGCTGGAGGCCGCGGCGGCGCTGGGCCTGCCGCGCCGCCGCCAGGCCTTCCGCATCGTCCTGCCGCAGGCGATGCGGGCGATCCTGCCGACGGCCTTCAACGAGCTGATCGGTCTGGCCAAGGGCACGTCCATGGTCTACGTGCTGGCGCTGCCGGAGCTGTTCTACACAGTGCAGGTGATCTACCGCCGCAACCTGGCGGTGATCCCGCTGCTGATGGTCGCGACCGTCTGGTACCTGATCATCATGATCGTGCTGTCGGTCATCCAGTTCTACATCGAGCGGCACTTCGCCCGCGGCGCGCTGCGCACCCTGCCGCCGACGCCGATCCAGCGGCTGAAGGCGTGGCGCGCCGGGCGTGGGGCCGAGCCGGTCGCGGCCGAGCCCCCGCCGGTCGCGGCGAGGCCGGTCCCGCCACAATCTGGCTGGCAACCGCTGTCCAACGCCAGGGGCGAGGTCAGGATCCAGGGCGTGTCGAAGAGCTTCGGGTCGCTGAAGGTGCTGGACGAGGTCGGCCTGACCATCCCGTCCGGCGACGTCACCGTGATCCTCGGCCCCTCCGGCTCCGGCAAGTCGACGCTGCTGCGCAGCATCAACCATCTGGAGAAGGTCGATGCCGGCTTCATCACCGTCGACGGCGCGCTGCTGGGCTACCGCGAGCGCGGCGACATCCTGTACGAGCTGAAGGAAGCCGAGATCCTGAAGCGCCGGGTCGATGTCGGCATGGTGTTCCAGACCTTCAACCTGTTCCCGCATCTGACGGTGCTGGAGAACGTGATCGAGGCGCCGGTCGCGCTGCGCCGGAAGTCGAAGGCGGAGGCGACGGAGGAAGCCCTCGCCCTGCTGGCCCGGGTGGGGCTGAGCGACAAGGCCGAGGCCTATCCGCGCCAGCTGTCCGGCGGCCAGCAGCAGCGCGTCGCCATCGCCCGCGCCCTGGCGCTGAAGCCCAAGGTGCTGCTGTTCGACGAGCCGACCTCGGCCCTCGACCCCGAGCTGGTCGGCGAGGTGCTGGACGTGATCCGCGCTCTCGCCCGGTCCGGCACCACGCTGGTGATCGTCACCCACGAGATCGGCTTCGCCCGCGAGGTCGCCGACAGCGTCGTGTTCATGGATGGCGGCCGGATCCTGGAGCAGGGCCCGCCATCCCAGGTCTTCGCAGCGCCGAGGCACCCCAGGACCGCCGAGTTCCTGGCCAAGGTGCTGTAACCCCTTCCCGGCCCGTGGCCGGGTTCCCCACGCCGCCGCTGCCCGCCGGCCGTCCCATGGCCGGTCCCACCAGACCAGAGATCAGGAGCCCACCCATGTCCATCCGCCGGAACGCGGCCGCCGCGGCCATCGGCATCGCCGCCCTCCTCACCGCCCCCCTCCTCACCACAACGGGCGCCGCCGCGCAGACCAAGGCCTTCGACCTCACCCCGGACCAGGCCGGCCGGGTGCATGCGGAGACCGTCGATGCGGCAGTCGCCGCCGTCTCGCCCGACTTCAACTTCGTCAAGGACGGGGTGTTCACCGTCGGCGTCAGCGTCGGCGACCCGCCGCTGAACACCTATGCCTCGGACGCCAAGACCGTGGTCGGCACCGATGCCGACCTGGCCTCCCTGGTCGCCGAAGCCCTGGGGCGGAAGGTCGAGTTCGTGCCGGTGGCCTGGGCCGACTGGCCGCTGGGCCTGGTCTCGGGCCGGTTCGACGCCGTGATCAGCAACGTCACGGTGACGGAGGAGCGGAAGGAGCGCTTCGACTTCTCCTCCTACCGCCAGGACGTGCTCGGCGCCTATGTCGCGCTGAACAGCCCGATCCAGTCGATCAAGGAACCGAAGGACATCGCCGGGCTCAAGGTCATCGTCGGCGCCGGCACCAACCAGGAGAAGATCGTGGTCGAGTGGGACCGCCAGAACGTGGCGGCGGGCCTGAAGCCGGCGGAGTTCCTCTACTTCGATGACAATGGCGCGTCCCAGCTGGCACTGACCTCTGGCCGCGCCGATGTCGAGATCAACCCGAACTCCCGCCTGGCCTACGCCGCGGCGGTCGGCGGCAAGACCCGCCCGGTCGGCATCATCAACGGCGGCTGGCCGCTGACGGCGGAGATCGCGATCACCACGCGCAAGGGCAGCGGCCTGGCCGACGCCCTGACCCTGGCGATCAACGCGCTGATCGCGAACGGCAAGTACCGCGCGGCGCTGGAACGCTGGAACCTGGGTGCCGAGGCGATCGAGCAGTCGCGCACCAACCCTCCCGGCCTGCCGAAGGTCTGAGAGACCGTCCGTAAATGCTACTGGCGTGGCCGTCTGATGGCGGTTTCTGCGCTTCCGGTGCTCACGGACCCAAACGTCCGCTGCGCGCCGGTTCTCGAAACCACCGCCAGCCGACTCACACCAGCGCATTTCCAAACGGTCTCTAAGCCATGACATGGCCGCGCCCATCGGGGTCGCGGCCGCCCTTCCCCGCCCCGAACAGGCAACACCGCGATGACCGACAGCTTCCTCTACACCACGCCGCTGGATCCGCTGGCGCAGCCGCTGATCCAGGCCCTGACCTGGGAATACGAGACGCGCTACGGCGACTATTGGGGCGCGGGGGATGGCGTCAAGGAAATGAACCGCTATCCGGCCGAGCTGTTCGCCCCGCCGGACGGCGCCTTCCTGCTACTGCTGCGCGACGGCGCCGCCATCGCCGGCGGGGCCTTCAAGCGCCTGGACGAGCATACCGCCGAGATGAAGCGGGTCTGGACCCATGCCGACCTGCGCCGGCAGGGCCTGGCGCGCCGGGTGCTGCAGGAGTTGGAGGCGCAGGCGGCGCGGCAGGGCTACAGCCGGATCTACCTGACCACCGGCTTCCGCCAGCCGGAGGCCGCGAACCTCTATCTCCGCTCCGGCTACACCGCCCTGTTCGACACCGCGGTCGACCCCGAGATCCACGGCAAGCTGCCGTTCGAGAAGGACATCAACGCCTTGGCGCCGGTGGTACGCCGGAGGGCGTGATCCCCGCCTTGCCAATCATTTGATGTAAGGTTCACGAATTCCGCAAAAGATCTCGCAAGCTGGAGAGGCAATGCGAGAGGGCAGCCCGCATCTTCTCAGCGACCGACCACGGTCTCCAGCACCTGCCCGCCGCGCTGGACGGCGATGCGCCAGGGGCCGCGCGAGCCGCGCAGCGCCGAATCCAGCGCCTCGGTGCTCTCGACCGCCTCGCCGTCGAGCCGCAGCAGCACGTCGCCCGGCTGCAGCCCCAGCCGCGCCGCCGGGCTGCGGGCGGCGATCGCGGTCACCACCACGCCCTTGCCCGCATTGCCGAGCCGCATCTCCTCCACCACGGCGGGCGAGACATTGATCACGGTGGCGCCGGCCAGGGGCGAGCGGCCGCCGAGCACCCGCTCGTCGCGCGGCGGGTCCTCCGGCGGCGCCTCGACCGGCAGCGCCAGCTCGGCCGTGTCCTTGCCGCGCCGCACTGTCAGCGTCGCCGTGGCGCCGAGGTCGAGCGTGGCCAGCCGGAAGCGCAGCGATTCCGGATCGTCGACCGCATGGCCGTCGACCGCCGCGACCACGTCGCCGACCTTGAGGCCGGCCCGCGCCGCCGGGCCGCCCGCGGCGATGCCGTTGACCAGCACGCCGGCCGGCCGGTCCAGGCCATAGGCCTCGGCCAGGCTGCGGTCGATCGCCTGGCCGTCGGCGCCGAGCCAGGGCCGCACCATCTTCTGCCCGGTCTCCGCCGCCCGCATCATGCTGCGCAGCATGTTGGCCGGGATGGCGAAGCCGATGCCGAGCGACCCGCCGGTGCGGCTGTAGATCGCCGTGTTGATGCCGACCAGCCGGCCCTTCATGTCGATCAGCGCGCCGCCGGAATTGCCGGGGTTCACCGCCGCGTCGGTCTGGATGAAGAAGTCGTAGTCGGAGATGCCCACGGCCGTGCGGGCGATGGCGGAGACGATGCCCATGGTCACGGTCTGGCCGACGCCGAAGGGATTGCCGATCGCCAGCACCAAGTCGCCAACCTCGAGCGCGTCGCTGTCGCCGAGCGGCAGCGACGGCAGCGACCGGCCGCCGAGGTCCTTGAGCCTGAGGAAGGCGAGGTCGGTGCGTTCGTCCGACAGCACCAGCTCGGCCTCGTATTCGGTGCGGTCGGCCAGCACCACGGTGATCTGGTCCGCGTCCTTGATCACATGGTGGTTGGTCACGACCAGCCCGTCCGCCGCCACCAGCACGCCGGAGCCGAGCGAGTTCTCGACCCGCTGCCGCGGCCGGCCGCCCGGCAGGTCGTTGCCGAAGAAGCGGCGGAAGAACGGATCGTCGAACAGCGGGTTCTGGCGCTCGACCACCATATGGCGGGCATAGATGTTGACCACGGCCGGCGCCGCGCTGCGCACCAGCGGCGCGAAGCTGAGGTCGATCTCGGCCCGGCTGGTCGGCACCACCGGCTCCGCCACGGCCGGCCCGGCCAGCAGGAGCAGCACCGCCGCCGCGGCGCCTGCGAAACGGAACATCCTTCCTCCATCCGCGGTCACGGGCGTGGGTCTAGCCGAGGCCCCCGCCGCCGTCCATGGGCCGGCATGCCGCGGAGGCAAGCGGGCTCGAACGGCGGCCCGTCACGGAGATGGGCCGATGGCGGCCTGGAACGGCGCCCGTCCTGATCTCGTTGCCATGGCATTCCCGCCCCAGCCAGGGAGATTGGTCATGAGGACCGCCCTTGCGCTGTCCCTCGTGGCGATCGCCGGTTCGATTCTGCTCGGGGCCTGCAGCAACGGCGAGAGCGAGCCCGCGGCGATGCCGGCATCGCCGGCCGCGGCGCCGCGGATCGATCCGGCCGACTATGTCCGGAGCACAGGCATGAGCGGCCTGTTCGAAGTCGAGTCCAGCCGGGTCGCGACCTCGCGGGCCCGCAGCGCGGATGTCGGGCGCTTCGCCCGGATGATGGTCCGGGACCACATCGTGGCCAATGCCAGGATCCGCCGCGCCGCGGCGGCGTCGGACCCGGCTTTGCAGCCGCCGACCGCGCTCGACCCGGAGCGCCGGGAGGAGCTGGCCGCGCTGAGATCGGCCGCGCGCCCGGACTTCGATCGCCTCTACATGCATGGCCAGATCGACGGGCATCAGAAGGCCCTGGAACTGCAGCAGAGCTACCGCGTGTCCGGCAGCGATCCCGGGCTGAAGGCGTTGGCGTCCGAGCTGAGCCCGATGGTCCAGCGCCATCTCGAAGAAGCGCTGACCATCCTGGTCGACCTCCGCTGAGCGGCCGTTCCGGAACGCCATAGGCCGATCCATGTCGCCCGGACTACGGTTCCGTGACCTCCCGCAGCAGGGCCAGCGCCTGCAGCAGGGCCGGCGACCGGTCGCCGCGGCGCCAGGCGGCGGCGATCCGGGCCTGGGGGGCGCGGCCGGCGAGGGGCAGGTAGCGCACGCCGTACGGCCGCAGCCGGCGCAGCGACGCCGGCACCAGCGACACGCCGAAGCCGGCCGCGACCAGCGACACGATCGCATGCATCTGGTGCGCCGATTGGGCGATCCGCGGCACGAAGCCGGCGGCGGCACAGGCCTCGAGGATCGCGGCGTGGAAGCCCGGCCCCTCGCCCTGCGGGAACATGACGAAGGGCTCGGCGGCGAGGTCGGAGAGGTCGATCCGGCCGACACCCGCCAGCCGATGGTCGGCCGGCACCACCGCGACCATCGGCTCGGCCCAGGCCGGGCGCTGGTCCAGCCCCTCGCCGTCCGGCAGCGGCGGGATGACGAAGCCGAGGTCGCCGCGGCCGCCGCGCAGCTCGTCGAGCTGCCGCATCGTCGTCGCCTCGCGCAGGTCCAGCGCCAGACCGGGATGACGCTCCCGCAGCGCCTTCAGCACCGGCGGCAGGCGCTCGAACATGGCGCTGCCGACGAAGGTGATGCGGAGCAGGCCGGTCAGCCCCTGCCCCGCCTGGCGCGCCACCGCCACCGCATGCTCGGCCTGGGCCAGGGTGCGGCGCGCCTCCTCCAGCAGCGCCGTGCCGGCCGGGGTCAGCGCCACCCGGCGGCGGCTGCGGTCGAACAGCGCCGCGCCGATCACATCCTCGAGCCGCCGCATCGCGGTGCTGAGCGGCGGCTGGGCCATGCCCAGGCGTTCGGCGGCACGGCGGACATGGCGCTCCTCGGCCACGGCGATGAACTGGCGCAGGAGGCAAAGCTCGATCATCGGCTGATACTCTTCAGATATCAGATGCTCATGATCTCATATTTGAAGTATGCGAAACACCGTCCCACCTTCCGTTCGTCGCAACGGGAGAACGGATCGATGGCACGAGTGGTGGTGGTCAGCGGCGGCGGCACGGGCATCGGCCTGGCGGTCGCCGGGCACTTCGCCGGGCAGGGCGAACAGGTGGTGATCCTGGGCCGCCGCGCCAGCGTGCTGGCGGCGGCGGTGGAGGCGATCGGGCGGCAGCATCCAAAGGCGCCGCCGGTGCTGCCGCTGGCGGGCGACCTGTCGCAGCCAGACCGGGTCGAGGCGCTGTGCCGGGAGATCGGCGAGCGCTTTCCCGCGGTCGACGTGCTGGTCCATGCCGCCGGCGGCAACGCCGTCCTGCAGGCGCCGCCGGGCCATTACGACGACGGTCTGGCCGGGGTGGCGCGGCGCTGGACCGACAACTTCGCCGGCAACGTGCTGTCCGCCGTGCTGCTGACCGAGGGGCTGCGCGACCGGCTGCGGGCGCCGGGCGGCCGGGTGGTGCTGATCGGCTCGATCGCCGCCTATCGCGGCTCCGGCGCCGGCTGCTACGGCGCCGCCAAGGCCGCGCTGCATCCCTATGGCTACGACCTGGCCGCAGCTCTCGGCCCGCGCGGCATCACCGTCAACATCGTCGCGCCCGGCTACATCCGCGACACCGGGTTCTTCGCCGACCGGCTGTCACCGGAACGGCAGGCGGCGCTGATCGCCGAGACCTCGACCCGCCGCGCCGGGGTGCCGGCCGACATCGCCGACGCCGTGGCCTGGCTGGCCTCGCCCGGCGCGGCCCACGTCACCGCCCAGGTGATCCAGGTCAATGGCGGCGCCGAACGCGGCCATTGATCCGGCACGTCCCAAGAAAAAGGCCCGGCTGAAGCCGGGCCTTGATCCATTCGTCGGTGCTTCGGCCGATCAGCCCTCGGCGCCCTCGGCCTCGGCCACGGCGGCCTTCAGCTCGGCGTCGCGCGCCTTGTCGGCCGCGCCCTTGGCGTCGCGGTCGCGGTCGACCAGCTCGATCACCGCCATCGGGGCGGCGTCGCCGTAGCGGAAGCCGGCCTTGAGCACGCGGGAGTAGCCGCCGCTGCGGGTCTTGTAGCGCTCGGCGATCACCGAGAACAGCTTGGTCACCACGTCGTCGTCGCGCAGCTGGGCATAGGCCAGGCGGCGATTGGCGAGGCCGCCCTTCTTGCCGAGGGTGATCAGCTTCTCGACGATCGGGCGCAGATCCTTCGCCTTCGGCAGGGTGGTCTTGATCTGCTCATGAGTGATCAACGCCGCCGCCATGTTGGCGAACATCGCCTTGCGATGGCTGCTGGTGCGGCTGAACTTACGTCCGGAAACGCCGTGACGCATGGCGATATCTCCTCATGGCTTGGCCCCCGCGGGGGTCCGATGGCGGAACCCGCCGCCTCTCCTTGCGGGAGAGAACGGCGGGGGTATCTCTCGATCAACCGTAGATCGGGCAGCCGATCAGAACGGCTCTTCGAGCTTCTTGGCGAGATCCTCGATGTTCTCCGGCGGCCAGTTCGGGATCTCCATGCCGAGATGGAGGCCCATGGTCGAGAGAACTTCCTTGATCTCGTTCAGCGACTTGCGGCCGAAGTTCGGGGTGCGGAGCATCTCCGCCTCGGTCTTCTGCACCAGGTCGCCGATATAGACGATGTTGTCGTTCTTCAGGCAGTTGGCCGAGCGCACCGACAGCTCGAGCTCGTCCACCTTCCGCAGCAGGTTGCGGTTGAACGGCATGTCCTCCGAGGTCTCCTCGCGGTGGTCGCGCGACGGCTCCTCGAAGTTGATGAACAGCTGCAGCTGGTCCTGCAGGATGCGGGCGGCGAGCGCCACCGAATCCTCCGGCGTCACCGCGCCGTTGGTCTCGATCGTCAGCGACAGCTTGTCGTAGTCGGTGACCTGGCCGACGCGGGTGTTCTCGACCTTGTACGAGACCTTGCGGATCGGGCTGTACAGGGCGTCGACCGGGATCAGGCCGATCGGCGCGTCCTCCGGCCGGTTCATGCTGGCCGGGACGTAGCCCTTGCCGGAATTGACCGTGAACTCCATCGCCAGCTTGGCGCCGTCGTCGAGGGTGCACAGCACCAGCTCGGGGTCCATGATCTCGATGTCCGGCCCGGTGACGATGTCGCCGGCCTTGACCACCTTCGGGCCCTCGGCGTTCAGCCGCATCTTCTTCGGGCCCTCGGCGTGCATGCGCAGCGACAGCGCCTTGACGTTGAGGACGATGTCGGTGACGTCCTCGCGGACGCCCGGGATCGACGAGAATTCGTGCAGCACGCCGTCGATGTGGATCGCGGTGACCGCGGCCCCCTGCAGCGAGGACAGCAGCACGCGGCGGACGGCGTTGCCGAGGGTCAGGCCGAAGCCGCGCTCGAGCGGGTCGGCGACCAGCGTCGCCTTGCGCTGCGGATCGTCGCCCGGCTGGACGTCGAGAGCGTTGGGCTTGATCAGTTCCTGCCAGTTGCGCTGAAGCACTGTGGTCTCAATCCTGTTCTGCCACGGAAGGCCGGATACGGCCGAAACGCCGGCGGGGTGAGCCCCCTTCCGATCCCATGCTTGGACCCTGTGGCACCTGGTCCTGTCCCGGATCGGCCGGCGGTACTGCGAAAAAGGCGGCGGCCCGCGCCGCCTCCATCCCGGCAAGGGGACGGGGCGGCGCGGGCCGGGCCGGCCTCAGACGCGACGCTTCTTGCGCGGACGGACGCCGTTGTGCGGGATCGGCGTGACGTCGCGGATCGAGGTGATCTGGAAGCCGACCGACTGCAGGGCGCGCAGGGCGCTCTCGCGGCCGGAACCGGGCCCCTTCACGTTGATCTCGAGCACGCGCATGCCGTGCTCCTGCGCCTTGCGGCCGGCATCCTCGGCGGCCATCTGGGCGGCATAGGGAGTCGACTTGCGGCTGCCCTTGAAGCCCATGCCACCGGCCGACGACCAGGCAATGGCGTTGCCCTGGGCGTCGGTGATGGTGATCACCGTGTTGTTGAAGGACGAGTTCACGTGGGCGACGCCCGAGGTGATGTTCTTGCGCTCGCGACGACGCAGACGGGCGTTCGCGGCGGCAGCTGCTGGCTTGGCCATGGTTCGCTCGCCTTCCGATTACTTCTTCTTGCCCGCGATGGGCTTCGCCGGACCCTTGCGGGTGCGGGCGTTGGTGTGGGTGCGCTGGCCGCGGACCGGCAGGCCCTTGCGGTGACGCAGGCCGCGATAGCAGCCGAGATCCATCAGGCGCTTGATGTTCATCGCGATCTCGCGACGCAGGTCGCCCTCGACCGTGAAGTCGGCGTCGATGGTCTCGCGGATGCGCAGGATCTCATCTTCGGTCAGCTCGTTGACGCGCCGGTCGGCCGGGATGCCGAGCTTGTCGATGATCGACTGGGCGGTGTGACGGCCGATCCCATGGATGTAGGTGAGCGCGATCAGGACGCGCTTCTGGGTCGGGATATTGACGCCGGCAATACGTGCCACGTCGCTCTCCTTGCGGTTGCCACCTTCGGCGCCGCCGCTGCCCTGCCCCACCGGGGCCTGGCCTGCAACGCCGGGTCTGCTGGTTCATGTCTGCCCGCGGGCCGGAGCGGCCACGCGAACGCCTTGTGCTTCGGGGCCCTCGGGCTCCGAAGCGCGCGGAGTATAGTGATGATTGGAGCAGAGTCAACCGCCGGGATTCGCGATCGGAATCCGCGCGGTCAGGGTCGACAGCGACCGAACCATAGCCGGGACCGGTCCGGCTTGTCACCTGCGCAATTGTGATCATTTTCTTGAGCATGGCCGATGCGCCGGCCGATCGCCTGAGGGAGACGGACGATGCAGAACATGCCGGTCCTTCGCGCCCTTGCCGCCAACTGGGGCGCCATCGCGCTGCGCGGCATCCTGGCCATCCTGTTCGGGGTCCTGGCCTGGCTGTGGCCGGGCATCACCCTGGCCGTGCTGATCATCCTCTACGCCGCCTATGCGCTGGTCGACGGGGTGATGGGCATCGTCGTCGGCATCCGCGGCCGGAACTGGGGCTACGCCCTGCTCGGGGTCGCCGGCGTCGCCGCCGGGATCATCGCCGCGGTCTGGCCGCTGCTGACCGCGATCGTGCTGGTCATCATCATCGCCGTCTGGGCGATCGTGATCGGGGTGATGGAGATCGTCACCGCCATCCGCCTGCGCAACGAGATCGAGGGCGAGTGGCTGCTGGCGCTGACCGGCGCGCTGTGGGTGCTGTTCGGCGCCTACGCCCTGTTCTTCCCGGGTGCCGGGGCGCTGTCGCTGGTCTGGCTGATCGGCACCTGGGCCATCGTCATCGGGGTGCTGGAACTGACCCTGGCCTTCCGCCTGCGCCGCCTGGCCCGGCACCACGGCGGCACCGCCGCGCCGGCGTGACGTCCCGACCGCGTGACGCCGCCCGGGCCCCGTGCCACCCTGCCCGCATCGGAATCGCGAGGAGCGTCGCCATGGCATCGGGGCTGATCGAATACGAGGAAGCGTCGCCGGAGGTCCGCGCCGTCTATGACGACATCATGACCGTCCGCCGGATCGACAGGGTCAACAACTTCTGGAAGGCGCTGGCGATGCATCCGCCGACGCTGAAGCGGACCTGGGAGAGCCTGAAGGAGGTGATGGCGCCCGGCGCGCTCGACCCGCTGGTGAAGGAGATGGTGTATCTCGCGGTCAGCGCCACCAATGGCTGCGGCTACTGCATCGCCTCGCACAGCGCGGCGGCGCGCAAGGCCGGGATGACCGACGAGATGCTGGGCGAGCTCCTCGCCGTGGTCGGCATGGCGAACGAGACCAACCGCCTGGCGAACGGCCTGCAGGTGCCGATCGACGAGGCGTTCCGGCGAGCGGAGTGATGGCACGGCCGGACGGCCTGCCTTGCCTGGACGGGCAGCCATGCAGGATGGAAATTTTATTCCGATAATTCGGAAGATAATTTTCCTCTGCCGAAATATTATAATGACTCGAGATAATCCTGGAAGCGGAGTTCTTTCATAAAGATTTATATATTCTGGCTTACAAAAAAGTAAATATTTCGGCTTGCCCGGCCGGATATATGGTTTTTCGAACCAATATTTCTCACCAGATCTGTTTTAGAGGGCACCGCCATGAAGTTATGGCTTCCTTTGGCCTGCGCCGCTTTCGCCTCGACTGCGGCGCAGGCGAATTCCAACCTGTTTGAACTCTGCAACGAATCGTTCCGCGAGCTCTCGCCGGCAGAGCAGCAACTGGTCGTCAGCAAAGGCTGCGCTCTCGAGCCGGCCGGCCAGGCCATCAATGTCGCGTCCTTGCCCGACGGCAGCGGGACTGGGACTGGGACTGGGACTGGGACGGGAACCGGCAGCGGCACCGGTTCCACCGGTGGATCGAGCGCGGCCGGCGGCAGCAACGGCGGCGGTTCGTCGGGTGGCGGCAGCGGCGGCTCGCAGGGCGGAGGGGGCGGCGGCGGCTCGGGTAGCGGCGGGTCCGGAGGTGGCGGGTCCGGTGGAGGCTCCGGAGGCGGAGGTGGGTCCGGCGGCGGGTCCGGCGGTGGCGGGTCCGGCGGTGGCTCCGGCAGCGGCAATGGTGGCGGCATCAATGTCGGGGTCGGCGGCGGCGCCACCGGCAACGGCGGCGGCATCAATGTCGGCGTCGGCAGCGGATCCGGCAGCAACAACAGCGGCGGCGTCAATGTCGGCGCAGGCGGCGGCGCCTCGCACAACTCCGGGGGCGTCAATGTCGGCGTCGGCAGCGGCGCCGCCTCGACCAACAGCGGCGGCATCAATGCCGGTGTCGGGACCGGCGCCGCGTCGAGCAACAGCGGCGGGGTGAATGTCGGCCTCGGCGGCAAGGCCGCGTCCGGCAATTCCTCCGGCATCAACGCCGGTGTCGGCAGCACCGCCGCTTCCGGCAACACCGGCGGCGTCAATGTCGGCCTCGGCGGCAAGACGGCGTCCGGCAATTCCTCCGGCGTCAATGCCGGCCTCGGAACCGGTGCCGCCTCGACCAACGCCGGCAGCGTGAATGTCGGCGTCGGCGGCAAGGCGTCCTCCGGCAACACCGGCGGCATCAATGCCGGGCTCGGCACCAGCGCGGCCTCGACCAACAGCGGCGGCCTGAATGTCGGCCTCGGCGGCAAGGCGGCCTCGGGCAACACGGGCGGCATCAATGTCGGCATCGGCGACGACGGCACCGGTGCCGCCAGCACCAACAAGGGCGGCATCAGTATCGGCCTGGGCGGCAGGAACGGCATCGGCGTGAGCCTGGGCGGGCACGAGAGCGGCATCAGCATCGGCGGCGCCAGGCTCGGCGGCGCCCGCCACTGATATCGAGACTCCGGAGAAGGCGGGGCCGGCGTCGAGACGCCGGCCCTTCGCCGTCGGCCGGTGCGGCTTGACAGCTCGCCCCTCGCCGCGAACCATCCGGGCCCGCCTCCGGAGTGAACCATGCCCCCCTATGCCGGCATCGCCACCTTCCTCAACGCCCCGCATCGCCGCCGGCCCGAGGGCGGCCGTCCCGCCGCCGCGGTGCTGGGCCTGCCCTTCGATTTCGGCACCACCAACCGGCCCGGGTCGCGCTTCGGCCCGAACGCGATCCGCGCCGCGAGCCGGACGCTGACCGGCGACGACCACCCCGACCTGGAGCTGAGCCCGGAGGAGCGGCTGGACCTTTACGACGCCGGCGACGCCGCGCCGATCACCGCCGACATCGCCGGCAGCCTGGAGGCGATCCGGACCGCGGCGGCGGAGCAGATCGGCGCCGGCGCCCGCCTCCTGGCCCTCGGCGGCGACCATACCGTCACCCTCCCGCTCCTAGAGGCGACGGCGGCGAAGCACGGCCCGCTGGCGCTGATGCAGTTCGACGCGCATGTCGACACCTGGGCCGGCACGCCCTCAGCCCGGATCTATCACGGCTCGTGGCTGCGCCATGCGATCGAGCGCGGCCTGGTCGACCCGCGGGCCACGGTTCAGGTCGGGCTGCACAGCCCGGTCGACCGCGCCACCGCCGCCTGGACCCGGGACCAGGGCGTCACCGGCCTGTCCGCCGAGAGCGTCCATCTCGACGGCATCGACCGGACCGTGGAGCGGATCCGCGCCGTGCTCGGCGACCGGCCGGCCTATCTGACCTTCGACATCGACGGCATCGACCCCGGCCTGGCGCCCGGCGTCGCCTGCCCGGAGGCCGGCGGCCTGTTCCCGTGGCAGGCGCTGGCGCTGCTGCGCCGCCTGGGCGATATCGGCTGGGTCGGGGCGGACGTGGTCGAGACCTGCCCGCCCTACGACCAGGGCGACGTCACCGCCGTGCTGGCCGCCACCATCGGCTGGACCTGGCTGTGCCTGCTGGCGGCGCGGACGCCGCTCGCCTAAGCCCGAACGCCTCGGAGACCGTTTGGAAATGCGCTGGCGTGAGTCGGCTGGCGGTGATTTCGAGAACCGGCGCGCAGCGGACGTTTGAGTCCGTGAGCACCGGAAGCGCTCGAGTCCGCCGTCAGACGGCCGCGCCAGTGCGTTTCCAAACGGTCTCTCAGTCCAGCACGGCGTAGCCGCGGCGAATCATGCAGTTCCGCACCACGTCGCGGGTGCTGGTGGCGGCGGAGGCGCCGCCGCCGACCGCGCCGCTGAGGCCGCCGACCCCGGCGCCGATCGCCGCGCCGCGTCCGACATTGCCGGTGAAGGCGCCGATGATCGCACCGCCCGCCGCGCCGACCGCACCGCCGACCAGCGCCCCGCCGACGGTGCGGCCGCCGGCATCGACCTGCTTGGCGAGCTGCTGGCACTGGCCCAGGTCGTATTCGTAGTTGCGTCCGCCGGCGACCGAGGTCGCGGGGTCGATGATCGGCCGCACCTGGTCGGCGCAGCCGGCGAGGCCCAGAGCCACGACGGCGAAAACGGCTGCCCTGTTCAAGCCCATATCACTCTCTCCCTCGATCGAAACGGCGCTTCGACAATATCATAACCAAATGGGACCATAGTCGGGCCGGGACCACATGCCCCGGCACCGTCCGCAAAGCATAACATAACCGTAACATCCGGCTTGTAGGGTCGGCGGCATCGCACCCATCGCAGCCGGCGAGGCCCGCATGACCAGTTCCGTGCTCGACACCAGGCCGTCAGGAGGGCTCAGCCGGCTGACGCCGCTGGCCGTCGTCGCCCTGCTCGTCATCGGCGTCATCTATGCCGGCTGGAGCCTGGTCAACGACCTGGGCGAGGTGCATTCGCCGAGCCTGCTGCCCTTCATCCTGCTCGGCATCGCCCTGCTGATCGCGCTCGGCTTCGAGTTCGTCAACGGCTTCCACGACACCGCCAATGCGGTGGCGACGGTGATCTACACCAACTCGCTGCCGCCGACGGTGGCGGTGATCTGGTCCGGCTTCTTCAACTTCCTGGGCGTGCTGACCTCCACCGGCATCGTCGCCTTCGGCATCATCTCGCTGCTGCCGGTGGAGCTGATCCTTCAGGTCGGCAGCAACGCCGGCTTCGCCATGGTGTTCGCCCTGCTGATCGCCGCGATCATCTGGAATGTCGGCACCTGGTATTTCGGCCTGCCCTCCTCCTCCTCGCACACGCTGATCGGCTCGATCATCGGCGTCGGGGTGATGAACCAGCTGATGGCCATCCCCGGCACCGGCACCAGCGGCGTGGACTGGTCGCAGGCGACGACCATCGGCAAGTCCCTGCTGCTGTCGCCGCTGGTCGGCTTCGCCGCCGCGGCGCTGCTGCTGCTGGCCGCCAAGGCGCTGATCAAGCGGCCGGAGCTGTACCGCGCGCCGGAGGGCAGCAAGCCGCCGCCGCTGTGGATCCGCGGTCTCCTGGTCCTGACCTGCACCGGCGTCAGCTTCGCCCATGGCTCGAATGACGGGCAGAAGGGCATGGGGCTGATCATGCTGATCCTGATCGGCACCGTACCCACCGCCTACGCCCTGAACCGGGCGATGCCGGAGGCGCAGATCGCCGCCTTCGCCCAGGTGTCGGACCAGGCGGCCGGGGTGCTGGCCCGCTATGCCGGCGACGCGGCTGCGCCGGCCGATGCGCGGGCCGCGGTGACCGCCTATGTCCGCGACCGGGCCCTGGCGCCCGAGACCGTGCCGGCGCTGGTCGCCCTGACGCAGGAGATCGACCGCAGCGTCGCCGGCCGCAGCTCGCTGGCCGCGGTGCCGAACGAGCAGGTCGGCAATATCCGCAACGACATGTACCTGGCCTCGGAGGCGCTGAAGCTGATGGCGAAGGCCGGCGCCCCCGCCTTCGCCGCCGAGGACGGCAAGGTGCTGACCCAGTATCGCGGCTATCTCGACCAGGCCACGAAGTTCATTCCGGACTGGGTCAAGGTCGCGGTGGCCATCGCTTTGGGCCTCGGCACCATGGTCGGCTGGAAGCGCATCGTCGTCACCGTCGGCGAGAAGATCGGCAAGGAGCACCTGACCTACGCCCAGGGCGGCTCGGCCGAGCTGGTGGCGATGGCGACGATCGGCGCCGCCGACATGTACGGTCTGCCGGTCAGCACCACCCATGTGCTGTCCTCCGGCGTCGCCGGCACCATGGCGGCGAACCGCTCCGGCCTGCAATGGGGCACCATCCGCAACCTGATCATGGCCTGGGTGATGACCCTGCCGGCCTCGATCGCCCTGGCCGCCGCCCTCTACTGGCTGCTGCGGCACCTGTTCTGATCCGGGACCGGGAGGACCGGGATTTGCACGGGACGCGTCCGCCCGTCACCTTCCGGTTCGGCGACGCCATCGCCGCCGCTTACCGCTTCGACCCCGAGTCGGGCGCCTGCCGCCAGACCGGGGTCGATCCGCTGCCGGAGGCGGGCGAGGGCTGGGTCTGGCTGCATCTGAAGCTGACCGACGCCCGCGCCCGGCATTGGCTGGCCCGCCACGGCGCCCTGCCCCCGGCCGTGGCGCAATGGCTGCTGGAGGGGCCCGACCGGGTGCAGATGCAGCAGCTGGACGGCTGGCTGGTCGGCGCCGCCAACGGGCTGCACCACGACTTCGCCTTCGAGCCGGACCAGATCAGCCGCCTTCGCTTCTGCGTCGGGCCGACCCTTCTGGTCACCGGCCGGCGCCATCCGCTGCGGGTCGTCGACGAGATCCGGCGCAGCCTGGATGCCGGCAGCGCGCCGGAGACGGCGCTCGGCATGCTGGCCCTGATCGCCGGGCAACTGGCGGCGGAGGCCGAGACGACGGTCGAGAAGCTGATGGACGAGGTCGACGGCATCGAGGACCGGGTGCTGGACGACCGGTCGACCAGCCATACGATCGAGGATCGCCAGGCCCTGGGCCGCATCCGCCGCCGCGCCGCGACCCTGCGCCGCCATCTGCTGCCCGAGGGCACCGTGGTCGCCGCAGGCCTGGACGACCTGCCGGGCTGGGCCGATCCGGCCGGCCGCGCCGGGCTGGCCGCCGCCGCCGAACGCTTCCGCCGCGTCGCCCGCAGCATCGACGAGGTGATCGACCGCACCCGGCTGATGCAGGAGGAGCTCGCGGCGCAGCGGGCGGAGGCGATGAACCGCAGCCTGCTGGTCATGGCGGTGCTGACCGCGATCTTCCTGCCCATGACTCTGATCACCGGCATCTTCGGCATGAACGTCGCCGGCCTGCCGGGCCTCGAGGATGCCTCGGCTTTCCTGTGGGTGATGCTGCTGATCCTGGCCGCCGGCGTGGCGACGTTGGCGCTGATGTTCTGGCGAAGGATGTTTTAGGACCGCGCCTTATTCCGCCGCGGTGCGGTTTCCGATCGCCGGCAGGTTGCGCAGCAGCAGGCGCACCAGCTCCGACTGCCGGTTGGTGCGGGTCTTGATGAAGATCTTCTTGAGATGGTTGCGGATGGTCTCGTAGCTGACGTCGAGGCGGGTCGCGATCTCCTTCAGCGACAGGCCGGCCGCCAGCTCTCCGGCGATCCGCGCCTCGGTCGCGGTCAGGCCGTACAGCCGCCTAAGCTCCGGCTGCGACAGCTGGTTGGCCGGCGTCGGCGCGGCGATGAAGATCGCCGCCTTGGGCGCGGTCAGGCTGAGCAGCGGCCGGTTGCGGCTGACCGGCGAGACCAGCACCGCAAGCTGGTCGCCGCCCGCAGAGTCCGACAGGGTCAGCCCGCCGCCCGGTTCGAGCCGCGGGTCGTCGAGGATGATCGAGGCCGAGGCGATCAGCTGGCGCAGCTTCGCGGTCTCGCCGGGCTGGGTGGCGCAGATCAGGCCGCGCTGGTCGATCCGCAGCGCGGTGCCGGCCCGCAGCAGCACCTCGGCCGCCCGGTTTGAGAAGGAGACCCGGCCGGTGGGGTCGGTCAGGATCACGCCGATCGAGAGGCGGTCGAGGCCGGTCTCGAGCGCGTCGCGCTGGGTGACCACGTCGCCGAGCCGCTGGTGGATCTGGGCGGCGCGGGCGAAATGCGGCAGCAGCCGCCGCATCACCCCCGCCAGACGCTCCGTCTCCTCGGCCGCCATCGGCTCGGCATGCAGCACGCTGATATGGGCCGAGACCCCGCCGCGGCGCAGGAAGGTGCCGCCGACGCCTGACAGCAGTTGCTGCGGCCGCAGCCAGTCGGAATAGAATTCGGTCCGCTCCAGCGTGCCGCGCGGCACCAGCATGTCGCTGACCGTGACCTCGCCGACGGCACGGTTCAGGACCCGCTCGCTCCAGGGGTTCAGACGCCAGAAATGCTGGGCATAGCTGTCGAGGAAGGCCGCATCCCAGTGGCTGGTCGCGGCCAGCGCCTCGAAGGCCGCGGTCTCGGCGTCGTCGGATTCGTGCAGCAGGTACAGGCTGGCATGGCCGTCGGCGAACATGCCGGCGAGATCGTTGAGAACCGAGTCCCACAGGCCGTGGTCGAGCGCCGCGTCGTAGATTCTCGCGATGAGGTCCGGGAGATCATCCGCCATTTCGGGAACGATCCTCGACTGGACACCGAACGAACCGGCCTTGCGCCGCGGCATCTGGCCGGTTTCACCGGCCCGTCGAGGAACATAGTCCATTTGGGTCAGGTTGCCACCCTCAATTTGCAGATAGGACTGGAATGGGTTTTCAGTCATCCTGTGGGTGTTTCAAGAGCATAGAGATTACAGACACCCACGAAGATTGATACAATTTTTATTCAATCCGAGGAATTTCGTTCAGAAATCAGAAGGCCGAGCGGCTCGTCCGGGGAGGTTCAACCGAGGGCGACGTGCAGACCGACGGCATTCAGGGACAGGCCACACCCGTTCGGTGTGGCCTGTCTCGCGTCCGGGCCCCGCCTCCTATTCCGGCACCGTCACCGAGAACCTGATGCCGGCGTACCAGGCGGCGAGATCGGCGATGTCCTGGTCGCTCAGCGGCTTGGCGATGACCGACATCTGCGGATCGGTGCGCTCGCCGCTGCGGAAGGCCCTCAACTGCTTTTCGAGATAGATCGGGCTCTCGCCGGCGATGTTCGGCACGTTCGGCATCTTCGCCAGGCCATTGAGCCCGTGGCAGGCCGTGCATTGCCGCGCCTTGGCCCGGCCGGCGGCGCTGTCGCCGGCCGCCCAGGCCGCGTCAGGCGCCGCCGTCCCGGCAACCGCCAGCAGGGCCAGCCCCGCCTGCATTCCCTTGAGCATGACCCTGCCTCCCGTCGGCCTCGTCTCAGCCTTCATGCCAGATGCGGTAGATCGCGCCGGCGAAGTCGTCGGAGACCAGCAGCGAACCGTCCGGCAGCTGGGCGACGTCGACCGGCCGGCCGAAATACTCGCCGGTGTCGGCCAGCCAGCCCTCGGCGAACACCTCGGTCGCGCCGGCGCTGCCGTCCGGCTTCACCGGGGTGAACATGATCCGCGCCCCGACCGGCGTCGTGCGGTTCCAGGAGCCGTGCTGGGCCGAGAACACGCCGCCGCGATACTGCTCCGGGAATGTCTTGCCGGTGTAGAACACCATGCCGAGATCGGCCGCATGCGCGTCCGTCTCGACCACCGGCGGCACCGCATCGGCCGGCGGATCGCTGTCCTTGTACTCGGTGGTGCGGACGGTGCCGCCGCCATACCAGGGGAAGCCGAAATGCTGGCCGGCGGCGGTGATGCGGTTCAGCTCGCCCGGCGGGGTGTCGTCGCCCATGCCGTCGACCTGGTTGTCCGTGAACCACAGCTCGCCATTGGCCGGGTTGAAGTCCATGCCGACCGAGTTGCGGATGCCGCGCGCGAACACCTCGCGCCCGGTGCCGTCCCGCGCCATTCGGATGATGCCGCCGATGCCAGCCTCGCCGTACAGCGCGGCCTTTTCCGGCGGCGGCACGTTGAAGGGCTGGCCGAGCGTAACGTACAGCTTGTTGTCCGGGCCCACCCGGCAGGCCCGCGCGCCGTGGTTGAAGGACTCCTCGGCGGCCGGGATCAGCGTCTCCGCCACCACGCCGATCGCCGTGTCCGGCCCCTCGTAGAAGAACTCGGCCGCCGGGAAGACCAGCAGGCGGTTGTGCTCGACGACGTGCAGGAAGCCGTCCTTGGAGAAGCAGACCCCGTTCGGCACCTTGAGGTCGACCGAGGGCGCGAACACCTTCACCTCGTCCGCCACCCGGTCCTTGTTGCGGTCGGTCACGGCCCAGACCTGGGTCTTGCGGGTGCCGACGAAGACCATGCCGGTGCTGGGGCCGACCGCCATGTGCCGTGCGTCCGGCACCACGGCGTACAGCCCGATCCTGAAGCCCGGCGGCAGCTTCACCTGCTGCAGGTTGGTCCGGATCTGGTCGGCGTAGTCGCCGCCCTGCGGCACCGTCTCCAGCTGCAGCGAGGTGCCGGTGACCTTGAAGTCCTGCAGCTTCTTGATGTTGTCGGCTTGGCCGAAGGCGCCGCCCGAGACCGCGACCATGACGCTTGCCAGCAGAACCGCACGAATCCCTTTCATGGCGTCTCCCCCTTCTTTGATGCCGGGCGATGCTGCCGAAATGGAATTTCTGTTTATGACGGTCATTCGCCCGACGATTGCGCAGCCTCAGGGTAGATCGGCTCGCCGTTCCGGAGAAGGCCCGACACATCAGACCGCGAAGAAAGCGAAGCCGGCCGCGCCGGCTGCCAGCATCGCGACCGTCGCCGGCAGGATGCGCAGCGCCATCGCCCGGCCGCCGAGGACGACGGCGAGCCCGGCCTTGACCAGGGTGTTCACCCCGGCCGCGATCAGCACCACCGTGGCGCCGGCGGCGATATCGAGCCCGCCCTGGGTCAGCCGCGCCGCCGACAGGGTGATCGCGTCGACATCGGCCAGGCCGGAGACGGCGGCGAGCAGGTAGAGGCCGGCGACGCCGAGGGTGTCGTCCAGGACCTTCGACAGCAGCAGCACCGCCGTGATCAGCGCCACGATCTTCAAGGCCGACCAGAGGTCCAGCGGGTTGCCGAGCGGCGGCGCCTCGCTGGTCCGGTCGGAAGCGGCGCGCCACAGCCACAGGCCGCAGCCGATCGCCACCGCCGCGGCGCCGGCCAAGGACGCCGCCAGGGCCAGGGCCAGCGGCGGGTGCAGGACCAGGACCAGCACGCCGATGCGGATGACCATCACCGCCCAGGCGGCGACGATCCCGGCCGCCAGCGCCGGCGCCGCCTGCGGCGCGGTCTGCGCCTGGCGGGCGAAGACCAGGGTCAGCGCGGTGGAAGACACCAGCCCGCCGAGCAGCCCGGTCAGCAGGGTCCCGACCCGGGCGCCGGCGATCCGCACCGCGGCGTAGCCGGCGAAGGACAGGCCGGCGACCAGCACCACCAGCCACCAGATCCTCGCCGGGTTGATCGCCTCCCACGGGTCGAGCGTCCGGTCCGGCAGGAACGGCGGCACCACCACGGCGATCAGCAGGAACTGCAACGCCGCCGCCGTCTCGGCAGGGGTGAAGCGCTCCAGCCAGCCGTGCAGCCGGGCCTTCTCGCGCAGCAGCAGGGCCACGACCACGGCACCGCCGACGCCGGCCAGGTCGTGCCCGATCCCGGCGGCGGCGCCGAGCAGGGCCGTGACCAGCAGCGCGACCTCGGTGGTCAAGCCCAGGCTGCCCTGCTCGCGCCAATAGGCCGCCAGCATGTAGGCCCCGATCCCCGCCAGGAACAGCAGCAGCGGGCCGGGCCCGAGATCGGTCGCCAGGAAGGCGGCCAAGCCGCCGCCGAAGCCGGTGATGGCGAAGGTGCGCAGGCCGGCGGCGCGGCGGCCCTCGGGCCGGTCCCGGTCGGTCCAGCCGCGCTCCAGCCCGATGATCAGGCCGACGGCGAGGGCGGCGCCGAGGCGAAGGGCGACGCCGAGATCGTCCATCGCCGCCCTCCCCCGGTCAGCCGTTCAGCTTGGCTTTCAGGAGCTCGTTCAGCAGCGCCGGGTTGGCCTTGCCGCCGGAGGCCTTCATCACCTGGCCGACGAAGAAGCCGAACAGCTTGTCCTTGCCCGAGCGGTACTCGGCCACCTTGTCGGCCTGCGCCGCCATCACCTGGTCGATCACCGCCTCGATCGCGCCGGTGTCGGTGACCTGCTTCAGCCCCTTGGCCTCGACGATGGCGTCGGCGTCCTGCCCGGTCTCCATCATCTCGGCGAAGACGTCCTTGGCGATGCGGCCGGAGATGGTGTTGTCGGCGATCAGGTCGACCAGCCCGCCCAGCTGCTCGGCCGAGACCGGGCTGTCCTCGATCTCGCGGCCGGCCTTGGCCAGGCCGCCGAACAGCTCGTTGATCACCCAGTTGGCCGCCAGCTTCGGGTCGCGCCCCTTGGCCGCCCGCTCGTAGAAGAAGGCCTTGGCCTGCTCCGCCACCAGCACCCCGGCATCATAGGCCGACAGGCCGTATTCGCTGATGAAGCGGGCCTTCTTCTCGTCCGGCAGCTCCGGCAGGGTCGCGGCGATGCGCTCGACGAAGCCGTCCTCCAGCACCAGCGGCAGCAGGTCCGGGTCCGGGAAGTAGCGGTAGTCGTGCGCCTCCTCCTTGCTGCGCAGCGACCGCGTCTCGCCCTTGTTCGGGTCCCACAGCCGGGTCTCCTGGTCGATCGACCCGCCGCCCTCCAGGATCTCGACCTGGCGCCGCGCCTCGTGCTCGATCGCCGCCATGACGTGGCGGATCGAGTTGACGTTCTTGACCTCGCAGCGCGTGCCGAAGGCGGTGTCGCCGACCTTGCGCACCGACACGTTGACGTCACAGCGCATGGAGCCTTCCTCCATGTTGCCATCGCAGGTGCCGAGATAGCGCAGGATCGAGCGCATCTTGCGCAGATACGCCGCGGCGTCGTCCGGGCTGCGCAGGTCCGGCTCGGACACGATCTCCATCAGCGCGACGCCGGAGCGGTTGAGGTCGACGAAGGTCTCGCGCGGCGACTGGTCGTGCAGGCTCTTGCCCGCATCCTGCTCGAGATGCAGCCGGGTGATGCCGACGGTGCGCGCCGACCCGTCCGGCAGGTCGAGCACGATCTCGCCGGTGCCGACGATCGGGTCCTTGTACTGGCTGATCTGATAGCCCTGCGGCAGGTCGGCGTAGAAGTAGTTCTTGCGGTCGAACACCGAGCGGCGGTTGATCTGCGCCTTCAGGCCGAGGCCGGTCTTGACCGCCTGCTCGACGCAATAGCCGTTGATCACCGGCAGCATGCCGGGCATGGCGGCGTCGACCAGGCTGACCTGGCTGTTCGGGGCTGCGCCGAAATCGGCCGCGGCGCCGGAGAACAGCTTGGCCTTGGAGATGACCTGGGCATGGACCTCGAGCCCGATCACCGTCTCCCAGGTGCCCGTCTCGCCCTCGATCGTGTACATGGAACCGCTCGCACTCATACCGTCCGGAAGCGAGACAGGGAGCGCGGAAGGGGTCCGTCTGTCAACCTTATGTTGAACAGCCACCCTAGGGTTGAATGGCGACCTCCGCCTCGATCTCGACCGCCAGGCCGAAGGGCAGCCCGGCCATGCCGACGGCGGAGCGGGAATGCGCGCCACGCTCGGGGCCGAACACCTCGAGGATCAGGTCGGTGAAGCCGTTGATCACGAGGGGATAGCGGTCGAAGCCGGGCGCCGCATTGACCATGCCGAAGGCGCGCAGCCAGGCGGTGATGCGGTCGAGATCGCCGAGCGCATCCTTCAGGCTGGCCAGGATGGCGAGGCCGGTCAGCCGCGCGGCCTGGGCGCCCTGCTCCTGCGTCAGCTCCTGCCCGACCTTGCCGAGCAGCGGCGCCAGCGACCCGTCCGGCGCCAGGGCGCCGTGACCGGAGACATAGGCCCGGTCGCCATGGACCCGGACCCACGGAAAGCTCAAGCTCACACCGGGCGGCAGCTTGATCGGCGCCGGCAGCTGCAGCCCCAGCGCCTCAAGCCTGGCTTCGATCTCGGCCATCGGTGAGTCCTCCGCATCGGTTCCGGCCCGATGCTACAGGGCAGCCGCCTGTCAGACCACGTTGAGCTCGACGATCGGCCGGTTCTCCAGGATCCGGGTGAAGGCGAAGGGCGACAGGTCGAGGCTGCGGAAGCCGCCATGGGTGATCAGCTCGGCCACGCCGCGGCCGGCGGCCGGCGACTGCTGCAGCCCGTGGCCGGAGAAGCCGTTGGCGAAGATCAGGTTCGGCAGGTCGGGATGCGGGCCGATGACGGCGTTGTGGTCGACCGTGTTCATCTCGTAGTGGCCGGCCCAGGAATTGACCACCTTCAGGCTCTCGAAGGCCGGCACCCGCTCGGCCAGGGCCGGCCACATCGTCTCGTCGAACAGGCCGTGATCGACCGTCAGGTCCTCGGTGTCCGGGTCCTCGCCCACCGGCGGGGCGCCGCAGATGAACAGGTTGCCCTCGGGCCGGAACCAGACGCCCGAGGGGTCGATCACCAGCGGGCAGCCCTCCAGCGTCCGGCGGCAGTCGAACACGAAGACGCAGCGCTTGCGCCCCTCGACCGGCAGGTCGATCCCGGCCAGCGCCGCGACCTTGCCGGCCTGCGGCCCGGCGGCGTTGACCAGCGTGCCGCAGCCGATGCGGCCGCCCTGCGCCAGGGTCACGCCAGAGACCCGGCCGCCGGCCCGGTCGATGCCGGTGACCGTGTCGGTGAGATAGGTGGCGCCGAGCGACCGGGCCTTGCGCTTGAACGCCTGCAGCAGGCTGTAGCCGTCGAACCAGCCCTCGCCGGCAAGACCGAGCGAGCCGGCCGACAGCCCGTCGATGTTCAGCCAGGGAAAGCGGTCGGCCAGCCGGTCCGGCGCCATCAGGTCGACGGCGACGCCCTCCCCCACCTGCATCTCGTGGTTGGCCTGCAGCACCGGCAGCCCGGCCGGGGTGGCGAGGAACAGGTAGCCCTTCTCGTGGAAGCCGAAATCCGGCACCTCGCCCTCGACCTCGAGCCAGCGCTCGGGGTGCTTCAGCACCTCCAGCCCGAAGCGCGAGACCGCGACGTTGAACGGGGTGGAGAATTGCTGCCGGATCGAGGAGGCGGAGAGCGCCGAGGAGGCGGTGCGGTAGGTCGGGTCGCGCTCGACCACCGCCACCGTGCCGTCGAAGCCCGGCTCCAGCATCAGGAAGCAGGCGATGGCGCTGCCGATGGCGCCGCCGCCGATGATGACCACGTCGAAGCTGTCCGCCATGCCCGCACCCATCCGGAGTTTCCCGACTCCTACGCCGCCGCCCACGGCTCCGCAATCTCGATTTTTCCGATCGGAAACAGATGCGGGGCGCGGCGGCGCATGCTTAGCTGCGGCGCATGGACAATGACGCGCCCCAGAGCCTCGGCCCGCGGCTGAAGGCGCTGCGCCGGACCCGCGGCTGGACGCTGGAGGCGGCGTCCGAGCGCACTGGCCTGGCCAAGTCGACCCTGTCGAAGATCGAGAACGGCCGGATGTCGCCGACGGTCGAGGTGCTGCTGAAGCTGTCGCAGGGCTTCGGCGTCGACCTGGCGGGGCTGTTCGGCGAGGCCCGGCCGGACCCGGCGGCGCGCAGCCTGACCCGGGCCGGCACCGGGCCGCGGCACGAGACCCGCAGCTACAGCCATGAGCTCTTGGGCGCCGACCTGGCGGACAAGCGCATCACCCCTGTGCGCGCCCGCGTCAAGGCCCGGACCCTGCTGGATTACGGGCCGCTCGACCAACATGAGGGCCAGCAGTTCCTCCTGGTCCTGACCGGCGCGGTGACGATGCATTTCGCCGGCGAGGCGCCGCTCCGCCTGGCCGCCGGCGACAGCCTCTATTTCGACACCCGCACGCCGCACGCCGTCCTTTCCGACGGGCCGGAGGAGGCGGAGATCCTGTGGGTCCATGCGGGGTAACGGACGCCGCTGGCGTAGGTTGGGTTCGCCTTTGCGAACCCAACACGGGGCCGACGCAATGCTGTTGGGTTCGCGTCCGCGAACCCAACCTACGATCGCAGCGGCTTCAGCGCCTCGGCCCAGCGGGCCAGCTCGTCCAGCATCGCTGTCGCGGCCTTGGCCTGGGTCTCCGGCACGGTGAGCTTGCCGTCAGCCACCGCGTTCCAGGCCATCGGGATCGCCACCGCCTCGGTCAGCGGCACCACCTTCAGCGTGGTCAGGGTCAGCTTCTCGACCTGGACCGAGCGCATGCCGCCCGAGGCGCCGCCATAGCTGACGAAGCCGGCCGGCTTGTAGTTCCACTCCAGGTACAGGTAGTTCAGCGCGTTCAGCAGCGACGGCGGCGGGCCGAAATTGTATTCCGGCGTGACGAAGACGAAGGCGTCGGCGGCACTGACGCTGGCGGCCCAGCGCTTGGTGTGCTCGTGCACATAGTGCTGCAGCCGCGGATGCTCCGGCTCGTCGAACACCGGCAGGTCGAAATCCTTGAGGTCGACCAGCGTGGCGTCGAATTGGCCGTGGCCGGCGGCGATCTCCTGGAACCAGGAGGCGACCACCGGGCCGATCCGGGTCGGCCGGGTGCTGCAGATCACGGTGTGGAGCTTCAGGGGCACGGCACTCTCCGGTTGCGGCGCGGTTGAAAGGTGAGCCGCGATCTTTGCGGTGGCCGCGCGACGGCGCAAGCCTGCCAGCGCTATTCGGCCTCGCCCGGCCGGCGGGCGATCAGGGCCGAGGAGGTGACGACCTCGGTCACCAAGCCGTCGCTCTCATACTCCGCCATCAGCCCCTCGATCTCGGCGATCAGCGCCGTGACCCGGTCGCCGATCCGCTCCGGCGCGGTGCCGGACATCGACAGAGCACGGTCGATCAGGGTCTCGGTCGGGATCCGCCGCCGCTCGATCACCGACGCCTCCTCAAGCCGGCCGAAGGGCGAGTCGAGCAGCACCGCGGTGTGGTTCAGCCAGTCCGGCGACCGCAGCATCGCCCGGGCGCTGTCGCCTCCGGCATAGCCCTCGATCAGATCGCGGAACGGCTTCACCCAGCGATTGTCTGGCACCTTCGGGTGGTCGTCATGGACCAGCACCACGGCGCCGCCGGGATCGATCATGGCGTCGAGCCGGCGCAGCGTCTCGGCCCGGTCCATCCAGTGGAAGGAGCGGCCCATCGTCACCAGCCGGAAGCGGCCGAGTTGCGGCCCGAGATCGTAGGAGCTGCCCTGATGCCAAGTGACCCGGACGCCGGCCCGCTCCGCCGTCTCCGCCGCCACCGCGAGCATCTCCGGCTCCGGGTCGATGCCGATCACCTCGCCAGCCAGGGGCGCCAGGGCGATGGCGATCTGCCCCGGCCCGCAGCCGAGATCCATCACCCGATGGTCGGGACCGAGGCCGCAGATCCGGGCGATACGCGGGAACAGGCCGGCGGCATAGGCCGCCCGGCCCTGCAGGTAATGGGCGGCCGCGGTGCGGAACCGCCGCGGCGTGAAGGGAATCGTGGTCATGGACCGGCCTCCTGGGCTGTGCCGACGCCCCCTTCCCCGCGCCTCGCCTCGGCATAGCAGGATTCGATGACGGTCCGAAGACGACCCGGGGACGCAGCTCAGAGGAAGCGGATGCGCAACTCGTCGTCATAGGCGCGGTCGCCGATGCGCAGCGCGCCCGGCTCGACGCCATAGGCCTTGAAACCGTGCCGCTCATAGAGGCGGCGGGCCGGCTCGGCCTCGGTGATCACCGCCAGCAGCACCGCATCCAGGCCCTCCGCCCGGGCGTGGTCCAGCACCGCCTCGACCAGCGCGTCCGCGGCGCCGGTGCCGTGCGCCTCGGGCCGGACATACATCCGCACCAGCGTCCCCCGGTGGCGGCGCTTGACCGTCTTCTCCAAGGCCAGCCCGGCGAGGCCGAGCAGCCGGCCGTCCCGCTCCGCCGCGAAGGTCGGCACCTCGGCGACGCGCCGGGCGAAGTCCTCCAGCGACAGCGCGGCTTCGGTCTCGTAGGTCGAGCCGAACGCCTCGGGATGGCGCTCCAGCCCCTCCAGCCGGATCTCGCGATAGGCCGCGGCATCCGCAGCCTCGAGCCGGCGGATGACGAAGCCGGTCACGATTACGAGATGGTCTGCGGCAGGGCGGTGAAGCCGGCCGCCTGTTCCATCACCTCGGCGACGCGCAGCAGCGTCTCCTCGTCGAACGGCCGGCCGAGCAGCTGCAGCCCGAGCGGCAGCCCGTCATCACCGAGGCCGGCCGGCACCGACAGGCCGGGCAGCCCGGCCAGCGATGCCGGCACGGTGAACACGTCGTTGAGATACATCGCGATCGGGTCGTCCTGCTTCTCGCCGATGGCGAAGGCGGTGCTTGGCGCCGTCGGCGTCAGGATCACGTCGCAGCGCTTGTACGCCTCGGTGAAGTCGCGGGCGATCAGCGTCCGCAGCTTCTGCGCCTTGGTGTAGTAGGCGTCGTAATAGCCGGCCGACAGCACATAGGTGCCGATCATCACCCGGCGCTTGACCTCGCGGCCGAAGCCGGCGGCGCGGGTGTTCTCGTACAGCTCGTTCAGGCTGCCGCCGGTCTCGCGCAGGCCGTAGCGCACGCCGTCATAGCGCGCCAGGTTGGACGAGGCCTCGGCCGGGGCGACGATATAGTATGTCGGCAGCGCGTATTTGGTGTGCGGCAGCGAGACCTCGACGATCTCCGCCCCCGCCGCGCGCAGCCACTCGGCGCCCTGATGCCAGACGCGCTCGATCTCCGCCGGCATGCCGTCGACCCGGTACTCCTTCGGAATGCCGACCTTCAGGCCGCGGATGTCGCCGGTCAGCGCCGCCTCGAAATCCGGCACGCCCAAGTCGACGCTGGTCGAATCCTTCGGGTCGAAGCCGGCCATCGAGCGCAGCATGATCGCCGCGTCCCGCACATTCCGCGCCATCGGCCCGGCCTGGTCGAGCGACGAGGCGAAGGCGACCACGCCCCAGCGCGAGCAGCGGCCATAGGTCGGCTTGATGCCGACGATGCCGGTGAAGGCGGCCGGCTGGCGGATCGACCCGCCGGTGTCGGTGCCGGTCGCCGCCAGCGTCATGCGCGCCGCGACCGAGGCCGCCGAGCCGCCGGAGGACCCGCCCGGCACCAGCTTGGCGTTGCTGCCGTCCTGCCGCCGCCACGGGTTCTCGACGTTGCCGTAAGCGGAGGTGATGTTGGCCGAGCCCATGGCGAACTCGTCCATGTTCAGCTTGCCCAGCATCACCGCGCCGTCGCGCCACAGATGGCTGGTGACGGTCGATTCATAGGGCGGCACGAAGTTGCCGAGGATGGCGCTGCCGGCCGTGGTGCGCACGCCCTCGGTGCAGAACAGGTCTTTAATCGCGATCGGCAGGCCCTCCAGCGGGCCGCCCTCGCCGCGAGCGAGCTTGGCGTCGGAGGCCTTGGCCATCTCGATCGCCTTGTCCGGCGTCTCGGTGACGAAGGCGTTGAGCCCGCGCAGGCTCTCCACCGCGGCCACATGCGCCGTGGTCAGCTCGACCGAGGAGATCTCGCGCTTCTTCAGCGCGTCGCGCGCGTCGGCGAGGGTCAGATGCGTCGGCTTCGACATCACTCGACCACCTTCGGCACGGTGAAGAACCCGGCCTTGGCCGAGGGCGCGTTGGCCAGCACCTTCTCGGGATAGCCGCCGTCGGTCACCTCGTCCGGCCGGCGCCGCAGCCCCTGCTGCGCCACGCTGGTCATCGGCTCGACCCCGTCGGTGTTCACCTCGGCCAGTTGCTCCACGAAATCCAGGATGCCGGACAATTCGCCGGTCATGGAATCGAGCTCCGCCTCGTCGAGGCGGATACGGGCCAGATGCGCGATCTTCGCGACGGTGGCTCTGTCGAGCGACATGTCGTAGTCATCTCCGGGGATCGGAGGCCGACCGGGGCCGGCATGGGGCCGGAACCGCGGGGGACGGCCGACGGGAAAACGGCGCGGAAGGTATCACCCGATATGGCGGTCTGCAATCTTCGCGACCTGAAGCCGCGGCTGGCCCCCGGCGGGCGGCTGATCGGCCTGGATCTCGGGGAAAAGACCATCGGCATGGCGGTGTCCGACCCCGGCCTGTCGCTGGCCTCGCCGATCGGCACCATCCGCCGCACCAAGTTCACGCCGGATGCGCAGGAGCTGCTGCGCATCGTCGACGACCGCGGCGTCGCCGGGCTGGTGATCGGCCTGCCGGTCAACATGGACGGCAGCGAGGGGCCGCGCTGCCAATCGGTGCGCGCCTTCGCCAAGGACCTCTTGAAGCTGCGCGACCTGCCGATCGCCTTCTGGGACGAGCGGCTGTCGACCATGGCTGTGCAGCGCCAGATGATCGAGTTCGACGTCACCCGGAAGAAGCGGGCCAAGGCGGTGGACACCGCCGCCGCCGCCTGGATCCTGCAGGGCGCGCTGGACGCGCTGCGGTTCGAGGCGGGGTAACGGTCAATCGCCCTTGCGCAACTGGCCGTTCAGCAGCATCAGCATGCAAATGGCCCGCTTGAAGTCCCGATCAGCTTGGCCAGTCGCCATACGCCATTCAGCAATGGCCTGGCTGACGCGCCGACGCAAGGTTCTGGCATCGTCGCGGCCAAGAGGCATGTTCAGGTCATAATCCGCGGCTTCCCGCTTCGCCTGGGCCAGGAGAAATGTCCGGGCCATCTCTCGGGCGAAGTGCGGCGCCTGATCATCGACACCGACAGCATCCCCTCGCAGAAAGTCGACGATGGACTTGTCGATCGCTTTGCCCTCGATTTTGATGAAGGCGAGTCTGATCCCCTTGTGACCGAAAGCGCGGGCAAAGATCCGCCGGCGACGAAGCGAGGCGCCGCCGCTTCCGAAGACAAGCTTCCCCGCCTCCTCGGTCAGGAAGTGAAAAAGGGCGTAGTATGAGGTCGAAATGCTTCTGGCAGCTCGCGCCCTCGGCAATTTTCCCGGTCGCCCCCCGCGGCTTTCGAGCCGAAGGGCAGCCGCCAGAATCTGCCCGTCATAGGCGCGCTCATCACGCTGCATCGGCAAAATAAACGATCGGAAAACGATTATCCTTTTCGGCCACGGCATCCTCAATCTGCCGGATCAGGTCAACTAGATCGTCATCGGACACGTCATCCAGCGGACCGGCATCGATCGAGACACGCAGCAGCCCCTCACCGTCATCCCCGGCATCCTGCTCGACATGAACGTCATGCAAAGAGCGGCCGAGGATCGTCCGCTTCGTGACGTCGGTGACGATCTGCTCAATTTCCGTGAGGTCGGCCTGCATCGGCAAACGTCCTTCAAAACCGGAGAGAACAATATCGCGCTTGGGTCTTGAGCGCGAGGTCGGATCAATCCACCGCGATCTGGTCCGGCTCGGTCCGCGCCAGCCGGGCCAGCGTCTCCAGCGCCTCGCGCAGCACCGCCGGCGCCGGCGACGCCAGGGCCAGCCGCACCGCGGCCGGCGCGTGGCCCGGGCCGGTGGCGTAGGCCGGACCGGGGGTCAGGGCGATGCCCTTGCGCGCGGCCGCGGCGGCGAAAGCCTCCGCCCGCCAGCCCTCCGGCAGCTCGAGCCAGAGATGGTAGGCGCGCGGATCGCCCCGGATCTCCAGCCCCTCCAGCGCCGCCCGGGCGATCGCCTGGCGGGCGCGGGCGTCCTGCCGCTTCTCCGCCACCAGCGCCGCCACCGTGCCGTCGGCCATCCAGCGCGATGCCGCCTCGAGCGCCAGGCCGCCCGGGCTCCAGGGGCCGGAGCGGATCGCCGCCACCATGCGCTCGACCAGGGCGCTCGGCGCCACCGCAAAGCCCAGGGTCAGCCCGGGCGCGAGGCGCTTGGACAGGCTGTCGATCACGATCGCATGGTCCGGCGCCAGCGCCGCCAGCGGCACCTCGTCGGCCAGGAAGCTGAACACCCGGTCCTCGACCGCGATCAGGTCGAGCCGCTGCAGCAGCGCCGCCAGATCCGCCCGCCGGCCGGGCGGCATCGACAGGCCGAGCGGGTTGTGCAGCACCGGCTGCAGATAGACCCCACGCAGCGGCGCGGCGTGATGTGCCGCCTCCAGCGCGTCCGGCCGCAGCCCTTCGGCGTCCATCGCGATCGGCACCAGCGCGATGCCGAGCCGCGCGGCAATGCCCTTGATCACCGGATAGGTCAGCGCCTCGACCCCGACCCGGCCGCCGACCGGCGCCAGGGCCGACAGCGCCGCCGCGATCGCCTGCCGGCCGTTGCCGGCGAACAGCACCCGCGCCGGCTCCGGCGACCAGCCGGGCTGCGCCAGGAACGACGCCGCCACCGCCCGCGCCGCCTGGGTGCCGGCCGCCGGCACCGCCCGCAGCGCCAGGCCCAGCGCATCCGGCCGCATCAGTGCCTGCAGCCCCTGGGCCAGGGCGGCCGGCTGGCCGGGCAGGATCGGGAAGCTGGATTCGAGGTTGATCGGCGCCTGCCAGGGCTCGGCCAGCACCGAGGCCGGCACTGTCGCCGCGGCGCGGACGAAGGTGCCGCGCCCGACCTCGCCCAACACCAGCCCGCGCCGCGTCAGCTCGGCATAGACCCGGGCGGCGGTGGAGGCGGCGATGCCGCGGCGATAGGCGAAGTCGCGCTGCGGCGGCAGCCGGTCGCCGGGGCGCAATTGCCCCGAGGCGATCTCGCCGGCGACGGCGTCGGCAATGCTGCGGAAATCGTCCAGCATCCTAAATTGCTCCGAGAGCAATACTGTGATTGCACCGACATGATGCTCGGATCAATCTCGGAATGCAATCCCGCAATTGCGGCCCGGGCGTCGTGCCCCGCCGGCTGCGGGCCAACAGGAGACCTTCCATGTCGACGCGCGTTGTCGAGCGCCGCGTTCCCCGCTCTGCCCTGCCCGGCCCCGTGACCTTCGCCGGATGGCGGCAGGTTTTCGGGCTCTGGCTGCGGCGCGCGCGAACCCGACGCCAGCTCGACTCGCTGAGCGACCACGAGCTGCGGGACCTCGGCCTCGACCGCGGCGACGCCATGCGTGAGGCGGCGAAGCCGTTCTGGCGAGGCTGAGCCTCGCCAGATGCCGGTCCGGCAGGGTATGGTGGGCGACGAGCCCCTGCCCTGCCGGAGGCGGCGCCCCGCCGCGGCCCGATGAGCGACATTTCGGCCGAAACCCTGCTGCGGACGGAGATCGTCGCCATCCGCGACGTCGTCTGCGGCGGCGCATGCCGGCATCGCAGCGCCGAGGAATGCGCGGCGGCCACCCATCTGGTGTTCCCCTATCGCGGCGTCTTCGTCCGCCATCTCGGCACCGACGACGCCGTGGCCGAAGCCAACCAGGTTCTGTTCTTCAACCCGGGAGAGGGCTACCGGGTCAGCCACCCGATCGCGGGCGGCGATTCCTGCCTGGACCTCGTCATCGACGACGCGCTGCTGCGCGAGCTGGCGCCGACCGAGCTGCTGCACGACGGCGCGGCGGCGGCCTTCCGCCCGCAGCGGCTGCGCATCGACGCGCGCAGCCAGGCCCTGGTGGCGCTGCTGCGGCACAGCCTGAGACGCCAGGCGGCCGAGACGCTGGAGGCGGAGACCCTGGCGCTGACGCTGGTGCGGCGCGCCATCGGCGAGCGCACCTCGCACCAGGCCGGCGCCAGCCGCGGCCTGCAGAAGCTGGTCGACCGGGCCAAGCTGGCGCTGTCCGCGGACCTGGCGCGGCGCTGGACGCTGGCCGAGATCGCGGCCGAGGTCGGTGTCTCGCCGGTCTACCTGACCCAGGTGTTCCGGCAGGTCGAGGGCATGCCGCTGTACCGCTACCAGTTGCGCCTGCGGCTGGCGCGGGCGCTGGACCTGCTGGGCGGGTACGACGACCTGACCGCGCTCGGCCTCGATCTCGGCTTCTCCAGCCACAGCCATTTCAGCGCCGCCTTCCGCCAGGCCTATGGCCGCACCCCGGCGGAGTTCCAGCGCTCGGTCCGCCTGCGCTGACCGGCGGCTGGGCCGCAAGTCCCTAAAGAATCCGACAGCGGGCTTCCCCTCCGGAATGCTCCTCTGTCCTTGCCCGGATGTCGGGCGGAGAAGGAGAGCCCAGATGAGCGAGAGAACCTGCGCGGCCTGCGACTGCGAGCTCGACGCCGAGGCGATCAAGGTGACGATCGGCGGCCAGACGGTGGAGGTGTGCTGCGAGGATTGCGCCCGGGCGTTGCGCGAGGCCGACGCCTCGACCGCGGGCGGGGAGTGAGCGATGCACGCCCTGCCGACGACCATCGCGAGGCCGCATGGGAGCCACGGCTTCGTCCGCCCGCTCCTGAGTCTGGTGGCGCTGTGGCTGCGCCGGGCCCGCACCCGCCCCCGGCTGTGGACGCTGAGCGACCACGAGCTGCGCGATCTCGGTCTGGAGCGCAGCGCCGCCGACCGCGAAGCGCTGCGGCCGTTCTGGAGAGGCTGACGCAGGCCCGGCGTAGGTTGGGTTCGCCTCGGCGAACCCAACATCGTGCCGCACGAACAAAAGGTTGGGTTCGCATTCGCGAACCCAACCTACAAAACCAAGACCTACCGTTCGACCGTCAGCCAGCGGCTGAGATGGTTGTCCAGGACGTTGTCCTGCCAGCCCTTAACCTTGGTCGAGAGCATCCGCTTGCTGGTGTAGTAGTAGATCGGGATGATCGCCTGCTCGGCCATGAACAGCTGCTCGGCCTGGGCCAGGATCTGGCCGCGCTTGGCCAGGTCGGCCTCGGCCACCGCCGCATCCATCAGCCTGTCGTAGTCCGGGCTGGCATAGCCCGGATAGTTCTGCTCGCCGCTGGTGCTGCGGAACAGGTCGAGGAAGTTGCTGGGGTCGTCGAAATCGCCGATCCAGGAGGTGCGGGCGACGTCCTTGTACTCCTTCTTGCGCAGCGCGCTCTGCATCGTGCCCCATTCGAGATTGGTCAAGGTGGTGTCGACGCCGAGCTTCTGCTTCCACATGGCACCGATGGCGACGGCGATCCTCTTGTGGTTCTCGGAGGTGTTGTAGGAGATCTCCACCTGCAGCGGCTTGTCCGGGCCGTAGCCGGCCTTGGCGAACAGCTCCTTGGCCTCGGCGTCGCGCTGGGCCTGCGTCTCGCCGGCCTCCTTCGGCGTCCAGGCCGCGTAGTTGCTCATCCCCGGCGGCACGAAGGCATAGGCCGGCAGCTCGCCGCCCTGGATGATCTTGCCGACCATCACGTCGCGGTCGATCGCCAGCGACAGGGCGTGGCGCAGCTCCGGATGGCTCTTCCACGGCTCGTGGGTCAGGTTGACCGTGTAGTAGTAGGTGCCGATATAGGGGACGATCCGCACCTCGTCCGCCATGGTCTGCTTCAGCTCGGGGATCTGCTGGTTCGGCAGGGTGTAGGTGTAGTCGAGCTCGCCGGCCTTGAAGCGCGCCAGCTCGGCGTCGACATCCTCGGTCACGAAGTAGTTGACGGTGTCGATCTTGACGTCGGCGGAGGCGTGGAACTCGGGGTTCTTGATCAGCTTCACATGGGATTGCGGCACCGCCTCGGCCAGCTTGTAGGCGCCGTTCGACACCAGGCTGCCCGGCTTGATGTAGTCGTCGCCGAACTTCTCGATATTGGCGCGGCTGAGCGGGAAGGTCGCGTGATGGGTCAGGGTCGACAGGAAGTACGGCGTCGGCCCCACCAGCGTGACCTCGAAGGTGCGGTCGTCGACCGCCTTGACCCCGAGCGTGTCGGCCGGCTTGTTGCCGAGGCGGATGTCCTTGGCGTTGACCACCTGGTCGATGAAATAGCCGTAGGGGCTGGCCGTCTTCTGGTCCAGCAGGCGCTTCCAGGCGAAGACGAAGTCGCCGGCCGTCACCGGCGTGCCGTCCGACCATTTGCCGTCGGCGCGCAGCTTGAAGGTGTAGGTCTTGCCGTCGTCGGAGACGGTCCAGCTCTCGGCCGCGCCGGGGATCGGCTGCGCCTTGGCGTCCTGGGTCAGCAGGCCCTCGAACAGGTCGTTCTGGATGTTCGCCTCGCTGATGCCCGAGGATTTGTGGATGTCGAGCGATTCCGGCTCCTGGCTGTTGCCGGCGTTCAGCACCATCTCGGCTACGGCGATCTGCGACATCCCGCCCAGCAGCGCCGCCGCCAGCAGGCCGCGGACGAGAACCCTGGAGAAGCCTTGCATCGTTTTACCCCCTGTTGGGCTGGCCTTTTCTTCGAGGCCCAAGGCTATGGCCTATACCACCGGCGCGCCCGTGCCAAAAAGGAGGAAGGTCTTAACCTGGGGTCATGATCCGCCCGGACCTGCGCCGATTGCGGCCCCGCCCCGCCTGGGCTAACCAGGACGTCCCCAGGAGGAAGGTTCAAGAGAATGATCGACAGCCCCGCCGGCGCCCTGGCCGGCCTCAAGGTGCTCGACCTGACCCGCGTGCTGGCCGGCCCCAGCGCAACCCAGATCCTGGGCGACCTCGGCGCCGACGTGGTCAAGGTCGAGCGGCCGGGCGTCGGCGACGACACGCGGAAATGGGGCCCGCCCTTCCTGCAGGATGCCGACGGCGCCGACACGACCGAGAGCGCCTACTACCTCAGCGCCAACCGCAACAAGCGGTCGATCGCCATCGACTTCACCAAGGACGAGGGCCGCGCCCTGCTGCGCCGGCTGGTGGCCAGGGCCGACGTGCTGGTCGAGAACTACAAGCTCGGCGACCTCGCCCGCTACGGCCTCGGCTATGACGACCTGAAGGACGAGTTCCCGGCGCTGATCTACTGCTCGATCACCGGCTTCGGCCAGACCGGCCCCTATGCCGCGCGCGCCGGCTACGACTACCTGATCCAGGCCATGGGCGGGATCATGAGCCTGACCGGACCTGTCGACGGCGAGCCGATGAAGGTCGGCGTCGCCATCGCCGACCTGATGACCGGCACCTATGCCACGATCGGCATCCTCGCCGCGCTCGACCACCGCCGCCGCACCGGGCGCGGCCAGCTGGTCGACATGGCGCTCCTGGACACCCAGGTGGCCTGGCTGTCCAACGCCGGCCAGTACTACCTGACCTCCGGCGTGCCGACGCCGCGCACCGGCAACGGCCATCCGACCATCGTGCCCTACCAGGCGTTCCGGGCGGCGGACGAGTACCTGATCCTGGCGATCGGCAACGATTCGCAATTCGCCAAGTTCTGCGCCGTCGCCGGCCGGCCGGATCTGGCGGCCGACCCACGCTTCGCCACCAACCAGGCGCGGGTGCGCAACCGCGAGGTGCTGGTGCCGATCGTCGCCGGGCTGATCGCGGAGAAGCCGCGCGGCCATTGGCTCGAGGCGCTGGAGGCCCGGCAGGTGCCCTGCGGGCCGATCAACACCATCGACCAGGTCTTCGCCGACCCGCAGGTCGCGGCCCGGGGAATGCGGATCGAGATGGCGCATCCGCTGGCGCCGGAACCGGTCGCCCTGATCGGCAGCCCGATCAGGCTGTCCGAGACGCCGGTCAGCTATCGCCACGCCCCGCCGGTGTGCGGCGCGGACGGCGAAGAGGTGCTGCAGGACTGGCTCGGCGAACCGAAAGCCGCTTCCGGGCGTTATTAAGGGGAACTGAGGCTGGCGTCATGCGCCGGCGAGGCGCGCGCACCCGTGACGGGCGCGCCACAGCTTGGTTGTGCCTGGCGCCGAGAAGGAGAGCAGAGACATGGCCAAGACCGTGCATGCGGCGTCCGCCGCCGCCCTGGCCGCGTTGCTGGTTGCAGCGCCGGCCATGGCCCAGACCGTCGTCGTGCCGCAGCCGACCCCGACGGTGATCACCCCCGCGCCGGCGCCGACGGTCGTCGCACCGGCGCCGGCCCCGACCATCGTGCAACCGGCCCCGACGGCGATCGTGCGGCCCGCGCCCGCGGTCGTCGCCCCGCCGCCGCCACCCGTGATGGCCGAGCCGGTGACGACCTATCCGACCGACCCCAACCTCCGGATCCAGCAGCCCTATCTGGTGCATGGCGGCATGCAGCCGCGGCACCCGCCGGTCACGGCGATGCCGAGCGGGCCGGCGCCAGCCGATCCGCGCGAATACGCCACCGACATGCCGATCACCGTGACCGGCCATGTCGACGGCGTCACCCATCTGGGCGGCGTCACCTCGTTCCGCCTGCAGACCCCGACCGAGGCCTGGACCGTCGTGGTCCCGGGCGACGCCGGCCGTATCGGGCGCTCCGCCACCGTGACCGGCTATCCGCATGTCGAGGTGCGCAACCAGCTGCTGGCCCAGAGCGTCCGCTGAGGCGGGCCTGTCATCGGCTGAACAAAAAAGAACCCCGGCGCCGAGGCCCGACGCCGGGGTTTCGTGAATGATCGCTGGAAGGGGGAGAGAAGCGATCAGTCCACTGGATTGGACGACAGCGTCGCCGTCGTCGATCTCGCCTTGTCTGAAAAGAACCCCGGCGCCGAGGCCCGACGCCGGGGTTTCATGAACGATCGCTGGAAGGGGGAGAGAAGCGATCAGTTCACGGGGGTGGACGACGGCGCCGCCGTCGTCGAGCTGGTCTTCTTGTGGGTCCGGGCATGCTTCCTGGCATGCTTGGTGGTGTGCGCACGGCGATGCGCCGTGTGATGGGTCGTCTTGTGGGCGGTCGCCGCCGGCGCGGCGGTCGTGTCCGTCGCGCCCGAAGTCTGGGCGAAGGCGGCGACCGGCAGAGCCAACGTCATGATGCCGGCGAGGATAAGTTTCCGCATAGTCTAGCGCTCCCGGGAGCCGTGTCGAAACGGCACATCCGACAGTGCCGCGCAGCAAGAGAACGCCATGAGTCGCCCCTCCAAAGCATGTTAACTCTTAGTAAGGCGCCTAAACTCTTCGTAAACTTGCAGCCCCGGCTGACTCGGGGCCCGTTCCTCAGGCGACGGGCCCGCCATATCGGCTGCGGCGATGCAGCGGTCGACAGGCGCCTCGGCGCTTCCCTATCGTTCGCAAACGGGCCGCAGCGCATTTCCGGCTGCCGCCGTCGACCACGAAGGGGCCTTCCATGACCAGCTTCGCTTCCGACATTTCGAGCCTCCGTCATTCCGCCGACCTGACCCGCCGGGGCTTCGCCATGACCTCGCTGATCGCGGGCTTCGCGCTCGCCACCCGGCCGGTCTCGGCGGCCGCCATCACCACCGACACCGAGGGGCTGGACGCCGGCGAGGTGCAGGTGCCGGTCCAGGACGGCAAGATCCCGGCCTATCGGGCCAAGCCCAAGGCCGGCGGCCCGGCGCCGGTGATCCTGGTGGTGCAGGAGATCTTCGGCGTGCACGAGCACATCAAGGACATCTGCCGCCGCCTGGCCAAGATCGGCTACTACGCGATCGCGACCGAGCTCTATGCCCGGCAGGGCGACGCCGGCAAGATCAGCGACATCCAGCAGCTGATCTCGACCATCGTGGCCAAGGTGCCGGACGAACAGGTGCTGTCCGACCTCGACGCCACCGCCGCCTTCGCCGCCACCGACGGGGGCGACGCCGCCCGGCTGGGCATCACCGGCTTCTGCTGGGGCGGCCGGATCGTCTGGCTCTATGCCGAGCACAACCCGAAGCTCACGGCCGGAGTCGCCTGGTACGGCAAGCTGGTCGGCGATCCCACCCCGCTGCAGCCGAAGAACCCGATCGACCTGGTGGCCGATCTGCACGCCCCGGTGCTGGGCCTCTATGGCGGCGCCGACACCGGCATCCCGGTCGACACCGTGCGGCAGATGGAGGCCGCGGCGAAAAAGGCCGGCAAGACCGTCGAGCTCGTGGTCTATCCGGACACGCCGCACGCCTTCAACGCCGACTACCGGCCGAGCTATCGCCAGGGCCCGGCCGAGGATGGCTGGAAGCGGCTGCAGGCCTGGTTCCGGGCGCACGGGCTCTGACCCGGCCGGGCGACCGGCCCCATCCCGGCGGCGGGAGTGTTATGATGCAGGCACCGACGCCGTTCCATTCCCGGAAGCAGACGAAGGACGAGAGATGATGACCCGCGCTCACCACCGACAGTCCCGCTGGCTGGTCCTGGCCGCCGCGGCCGTCGCCCTGGCCGGCTGCGGCGTCGTCGCCGCGCCGTTCCGCGTCACCGGCGCCGTGGTCAAGGCCGTGCCGGTGGTCGGCCATCCCGTCGCCGCCCCGCTGGACGCCACCGGCGACGCCATCGACTGATCGCGGGCCGGCGGGCCCGGGCGGATCGCCGGGCAGCCATCCCGGCGATCCGGGTTCCGCCGATCACCGCGCTTCGCTATGGTCGGCGCCCCTGTCCGCCGGGCCGCCGATGACCGCCGATCCCTCCGCCGCCGATTCCGGAAGCGTCTTCCGCCATCGCGGCTTCGCCTACTACTGGACCGCCAAGCTGATCGCGACCTTCGCGGTGCAGTTCGTCAGCGTCGCGGTCGGCTGGCAGGTCTACGACCTGACCCGCGACCCGTTCGACCTCGGCCTGGTCGGGCTGGTGCAGTTCCTGCCGTCGCTGCTGCTGGTGCTGATCACCGGCGCCGCCGCCGACCGCTACAACCGGCGGATGATCATGGCGGTCTGCATCGCAGGAGAGATCCTGTGCGCCCTGGCGCTGCTGGCCATCACCATCGGCGGCGACCATCGGGTCTGGCCGATCTTCGTGATCCTCGCGGCCCTCGGCATCGCCCGCGCCTTCCTCAACCCGGCGGCGCAGTCGCTGCTGCCCAACCTGGTGCCGACGGCGGACCTGTCGACCGCGATCGCCTGGAACTCCTCCTCCTGGCAGATCGGCACCATCACCGGCCCGGTGATCGGCGGCCTGCTCTACGGCCTGGCGCCGGAGGTGCCCTACGCCAGCGCCGCGGCGCTGATGGCGGTCTCGGTCGTCCTGGTGGCGCTGGTCCCGAAGCCGGCGCAGAAGACCGTGCCGGAGCCGGCGAGCTGGCACAGCCTGGGCGCCGGCTTCCGCTACATCTGGGGCGAGAAGGTGGTGCTGGGCGCGATATCGCTCGACCTCTTCGCCGTGCTCTTGGGCGGCGCGACGGCGCTGCTGCCGGTCTATGCCCGCGACATTCTCGACGTCGGCCCCTGGGGGCTCGGCCTGCTGCGGGCCGGCCCCGGCATCGGCGCGCTGGTCACCGCGATCTGGCTGGCCCGCCGGCCGATCGAGGACCGCGCCGGGCTGATCATGTTCATCTGCGTCGCCGGCTTCGGCGCCTTCACCTGCGTCTTCGGCGCCTCCACCCTGCCCTGGCTGTCGATCGTGGCGCTGATCCTGATGGGCGCCTTCGACATGGTCAGCGTCTATGTCCGCGAGATCCTGATCCAGCTGTGGACGCCGGATCCGCTGCGCGGCCGGGTCAATGCCGTGAACGTGGTGTTCGTCGGCGCCTCGAACGAGGTCGGCGAGTTCCGCGCCGGCCTCTCGGCGGCGCTGATCGGCGTGGTGCCGGCGGTGGTGATCGGCGGCCTCGGCACCATGGCCGTGGCCACGCTGTGGTCGGCCTGGTTCCCGCAGCTGCGCCGGATCCGCCACCTGAACCACGCCGCCTGACGCAGAGATCGCCGTTCCCACGGCCGGGAAAATCGCCATGATGGTCGCGGCGCAGGAACGGATTCGCTCATGTCCTCATTCGACCCGACCTCGATCTGGGCGCTCGCCGCCGCGGCGGTGCTCGGCTACCTGCTCGGCTCGATCCCGTTCGGCCTGGTGCTGACCCGCGCGGCGGGGCTGGGCGACATCCGCGCCATCGGCTCCGGCAACATCGGCGCCACCAACGTGCTGCGCACCGGCCACAAGGGCCTGGCCCTGGCGACGCTGCTGCTGGACGGCGGCAAGGGCGCCGTCGCCGTGCTGGTCGCCGGCCTGTTCGACCCGCTGCTGGCGGTGCTGGCCGGCGGCGGCGCCATGCTGGGCCACAACTACCCGGTCTGGCTCGGTTTCAAGGGCGGCAAGGGCGTGGCCACGGCGCTGGGCACGCTGCTGGCGATCGCCTGGCCGGTCGGCGTGCTGTGCTGCCTGATCTGGCTCGTGACGGCCGTCCTGTTCCGCTACTCCTCGCTGGCATCGCTGACCGCGGTCGCCGCGGCGCCGGTGCTGGCCTTGGCCCTGTCCGGCGTGACCATCTTCGGTGCGGTCTGGACCGACCTGCCCCGCGCGGCCCTGGCCCTGTTCATCGCCGTGCTGGTGTTCATCCGTCATGACGGCAACATCCGCCGGCTGCTGCGGGGCGAGGAGCCGAAGATCGGCCAGAAGAAAACACCGGCAACGGGTTGAGCTTCAGCGTTACACGCCATCCAGTCCGATGAATTTAAGCATCATTCATCGACAATCCGATATTTCTATTTCATTACGATCTGCATGATTGATTAATTCCTGCTTTTTGCCTTGTATGGCCTTGCGCAAGATTGGCGACATCAAGGACGGACCATGCGGCGCATTCCGGAGCCTTTCCGAATCAAGATGGTCGAGCCGATCCGGGCGATCACGGCCGACGCGCGGCAGGCCGCCCTCGAAGCGGCGGGCAACAACCCCTTCCTGCTGAAGGGCGAGGACGTCTACATCGACCTCCTGACCGATTCCGGGACCGGGGCGATGAGCGACCGGCAATGGGCCGGGCTGGTCACCGGCGACGAATCGTATGCCGGCAGCCGCAGCTTCTATCTCCTGCAGGAGACCGTCCGGGACCTGTTCGGCTATCCGCTCTTCGTGCCGACCCATCAGGGCCGGGGCGCCGAGCACATCCTGTTCCCTTGCCTGGTGCAGCGGATGCGGGGTGGGGACCGGCAGCCCGTCTTCATCTCGAACTACCACTTCGACACAACGGCCGCGCATGTCGAGCTGAGTGGCGCGCGGGCCGTCAACGTCGTCACGGAAAAGGCCTTCGACACCGCCTCCGACTACGGCTGGAAGGGTGACTTCGACCTAGACCGGCTCGAAACCGCCATCGCCGAGCACGGCCCGGCCAACATCGCCGCCATCATCGTCACGGTCACCTGCAACAGCACCGGCGGCCAGCCCGTCTCGATGGCGAACATGCGCGCCGTCCATGCGATCGCCCGGCGCCACGGCATCCCGGTGGTGATCGATGCGGCCCGCTTCGCCGAGAACGCCTGGTTCATCCAGCAGCGCGAACCGGGCTATGCCGAGACGGGCATCGCCGACATCGTCCGCGAGATGTTCCGGTACGGCGACGCGATGACGATGTCCGCCAAGAAGGACGGGCTGGTGAACATCGGCGGCCTCTGCTGCATCCGGGACGACGAAGCGCTGTTCGACGCCGTGCGCATCCGCTGCGTGCCGTTCGAGGGCTTCGTCACCTATGGCGGCCTCGCCGGGCGCGACATGGAGGCGCTGGCGATCGGGCTGCGCGAGGGCATCGACGAGACCTTCCTGTCCTACCGTATGGCCCAGGTCGCCTATCTCGGCGAGCGCCTCCGGCGCGGCGGCATCCCGATCCAGACACCGGTCGGCGGCCACGCCGTCTTCATCGACGCGAAGAAGCTGGCACCGCACATCCCGCCGTCGCAGTTTCCGGCGCAGGCGGTGACGAATGCGCTGTATCTCGAAGGGGGAATCCGCGCCGTCGAGATCGGCTCGCTGCTGCTCGGCCGGGATCCCGCGACGGGGCACCAGAAGCCGTCGCCGCTGGAGCTGGTCCGGCTGGCCATTCCGCGCCGCGTCTATACCAACGACCATATGGACTATATCGCCGATTGCCTGATCGCCGTGGCGGGCCGCGTCCGTCAGCTCCGCGGGCTGGAATTCGCCTACGAACCGCCCATGCTGCGGCATTTCCTGGCGCGGCTGCGGGTGGCGGCCGATCCTGAGGTGGCGGCCGCCTGACGCTGAGCTTCCGCGAGATCCCGATTGACCCGACCGCCACCCTGCCGCGAAGCTGACCGGATGACGACGCCCCGGCGCCCCTTGAGCGAAGCCGAACGGTTGGACTGGCTTCGCCTGGCCCGGGCCGACGCCGTCGGGCCCATCACCTTCCATCACCTGATCGCCCGCTACGGTTCCGCCGGCGCCGCGATCGAGGCGCTGCCGGAACTGTCGCGGCGCGGCGGCCGGCGGATCGAGCTGAAGCCGCCCTCCCCCGCCGAGGCCCGGCGCGAGCTGGAGTCGCTGGCGCGGATCGGCGGCCGCATCGTCGCCGCCTGCGAGCCGGACTACCCCGAAGCCCTGGCGGCGATCGAGGACGCACCGCCGGTGCTGTCGCTGCTGGGCCGCGGCGACCTGCCGGCGCGGCCGATGGTCGGCATGGTCGGGGCCCGCAACGCCTCGCTGAACGGCCGCCGTTTCGCCCACGACATGGCGCGGCAGCTGGGCGAGGCCGGCTTCACCGTGGTCTCCGGCTTCGCCCGCGGCATCGACACCGCGGCGCATCAGGGCGCCCTCGCCACCGGCACGCTGGCGGTGCTGGCCGGCGGGCTGGACATCGTCTACCCGCCGGAGAATGCCGGGCTGTACGATCGCCTCGCCGAATCCGGGCTCGTGGTGGCGGAATGCGCCCTCGGCACCCAGCCGACAGCGCGCCATTTCCCGCGCCGCAACCGGCTGATCTCCGGCCTCTCGCTCGGCGTGGTGGTGATCGAGGCGGCGCTGCGCTCCGGCTCGCTGATCACCGCGCGCATGGCCGCCGAGCAGGGGCGGCAGGTGCTGGCGGTGCCGGGATCGCCGCTCGACCCCCGCGCCCAAGGCTGCAACCGGCTGATCCGCGGCGGCGCCACCCTGGTCGAATCGGCCGAGCATGTGCTGGAGGCGCTGGCGCCGCAGATCTCCGCCCCGCTGCTGCGGGAGGTGTCGCCCCCGGCGTCCCGCCCCCACCCCGCAACCCTCCCGGAGGGCGGCGACGGGGCCGAGACCGACCGGACCCGGGCGACGGCCCAGGTGCTGGAACGGCTGTCGCCGACGCCGACGGCGGTTGACGAACTGTTGCGCGATTGCCAATTGTCTCCGCCGGTGGTGCTGACCGTGCTGCTGGAGCTCGAACTCGCCGGCCGGATCGAGCGCCAGCCCGGCAACCGGATCAGCCTGCTCTGACTCGCCGCCGTTGGTGAGCCTCTATTCCTGGTGCCGCCCCCTGGCGACGCCGCTGTTTTGATTGAGTGTGGCGCTTTGGCAGACCAGACCCTCGTCATCGTCGAGTCGCCCGCGAAGGCCAAGACGATCAACAAATATCTCGGCCGCGACTATACGGTGCTGGCCAGCTTCGGCCATGTCCGCGACCTGCCGGCCAAGGACGGCTCGGTCCGGCCGGAGGAAGACTTCGCCATGGACTGGGAGCTGGCCGACCGCGGCAAGTCCCGCATGGACGAGATCGCCCGCGCCGCCAAGGACGTCACCCGCGTGCTGCTGGCCACCGACCCGGATCGCGAGGGCGAGGCCATCTCCTGGCATGTGCAGCAGTTGCTGCGCGATCGCCGCGGGCTGAAGGACCTGGACATCCGCCGGGTGACCTTCAACGAGATCACCAAATCCGCCATCCTCGAGGCCGTCGCCCATCCGCGCGACCTGGACCGCGAGCTGATCGAAGCCTATCTGGCCCGCCGCGCGCTGGATTATCTGGTCGGCTTCACCCTGTCGCCGGTGCTGTGGCGCAAGCTGCCGGGGTCGCGCTCCGCCGGCCGCGTCCAGTCGGTGGCGCTGCGGCTGATCTGCGAGCGCGAGCTGGAGATCGAGCGGTTCCGGGCGCGCGAGTTCTGGAGCGTCGAGGCGGTGTTCCGGACGCCGAAGGGCGACGAGTTCACCGCCCGGCTGACCCATCTGAACGGCCGCAAGCTCGACAAGTTCGACCTGCCCGACGAGGCCTCGGCCCGGGCCGCGGTGGCGGCGATCGACCCGCTCGCCTTCGCCGTGGTCTCGGTCGAGACCAAGCAGGTGCGGCGCCACCCGGCCCCGCCCTTCACCACCTCGACCCTGCAGCAGGAGGCGTCGCGCAAGCTGGGCATGAGCGCGACCCAGACCATGCGCACCGCCCAACGCCTGTACGAGGGCGTCGACATCGGCGGCGAGACGGTCGGCCTGATCACCTATATGCGGACCGACGGCCTGACCCTGGCCGGCGAGGCCATCGCCCAGGCCCGCCAGGCGATCGGCAGCCTGTACGGCCCGACCTACGTCCCGCCCCAGCCGCGGGTCTACAAATCGACCGCCAAGAACGCCCAGGAGGCGCATGAGGCGATCCGCCCGACCGACCTGCGCCGCCGGCCGGAGGACGTATCCCGCTATCTGTCGCGCGAGGAGCTGCGGCTGTATGAGCTGGTCTGGAAGCGCACCATGGCCTGCCAGATGGAATCGGCGGTGCTGGACCAGGCCATCGTCGACGTCGCCGACGCCCGCCAGACCGCGGCGTTCCGGGCCGTCGGCACGGTTGTCCGCTTTGACGGCTTCCTCAAGGTCTACCAGGAGGACCGCGACGACCCGGTGGCCCCGGGCGAGGATGCGGATGAGAGCCAGCGCCGCCTGCCGGCCATGGCCAAGGGCGATGCGGTCGACCGCCGCAAGACCATCCCCGAGCAGCACTTCACCCAGCCGCCGCCGCGCTTCACCGAGGCCAGCCTGGTCAAGCGGATGGAGGAGCTGGGCATCGGCCGGCCCTCCACCTACGCCTCGATCCTGCAGGTGCTGCAGGACCGCGAATATGTCCGGCTGGAGAAGAAGCGCTTCTTCCCGGAGGATCGCGGTCGCATCGTCACCGCCTTCCTCGAGAACTTCTTCCGCCGCTACGTCGAGTACGACTTCACCGCCAAGCTGGAGGAGCAGCTCGACGACATCTCCGGCGGCAAGCTCGACTGGAAGCAGGTGCTGCGCGACTTCTGGGCCGCGTTCCATGCCGCGGTCGAGGAGACCAAGGATCTCAAGATCGGCGACGTGATCTCGGCCCTGGACGTGGCGCTTTCGGACCATCTGTTCCCGCCGAAGGGCGACGGCACCGACCCGCGGCTGTGCCCGTCCTGCGCCAAGGGCCGGCTGGGGCTGAAGCTGGGCCGCACCGGTGCCTTCGTCGGCTGCTCGAACTATCCGGACTGCCGCTACACCCGGCCGCTCGGCGCCCCGGGCGAGGAGAATGGCGGCGAGGAATCGGCCTTCCCGCGCCTCCTCGGCAACGACCCCGAGACCGGCCTGCCGGTATCGATCCGCAAGGGCCCCTACGGCATCTACGCCCAGCTCGGCCCCAAGGACGAGGCCGAGAAAGGCGAAAAGCCGAAGCGCGCCTCGCTGACCAAGGCCCAGGACCCGATGGCGATGACGCTGGACGAGGCGCTCGCCCTGCTGTCGCTGCCGCGCGAGATCGGCCGGCATCCCGAGTCAGGCGAGCCGATCCTGGCTGGCATCGGCCGCTACGGGCCCTATCTGAAACATGGCGACAGGTACAAGAACCTGCCGCCGGAAGAGGACGTGCTGAAGATCGGCATGAACCGGGCCGTCGACCTGCTGGCCGCCGACAACGCCAAGGCGCGGCCCAGCGCCGAGCCGCTGCGCGAGGTCGGCGCGCATCCCGACGGCGGTGAGCCGATCAAGGTGTTCGCCGGCCGCTACGGTCCCTATGTCCGCCACGGCAAGGTCATGGCCTCGCTGCCCCGCGGCGTGGAGCCGGAGGCGGTGACGGTGGAGAAGGCGGTCGAATGGCTGGCCGCCAAGGCGGCGAAGGGCCCGGCCAAGGGCGGCCGCGGCCGCTCGGCGCCGAAATCGTCGGCCGCGAAGAAGGCGCCGGCCAAGAAGACTGCGCGCAGGAGCAAGGCCGCCGAGTGAACGAACCGCCCAACCGCAAGCCCCCGGTCCGGAGGCCGATCAAGCGGAAGAAGGTCGTCAAGACCGTCGTTCCGGCCAAGACGCCGCTCGGCAAGGGCAAGAAGGCGGCCAAGCCGTTCCCGACGCGCGAGCAGATCGCCGAGTTCCTGAAGTCGCGCGACGACACGGTCGGCAAGCGCGAGATCGCCCGGGCCTTCCACATCACCGGCGACGACCGGGTGCGGCTGAAGCAGCTGCTGCAGGAGATGGCCGAGGACGGCCAGCTGGAGAAGCGCCGCGGCCGCCGCATGCGGGCGCCGGGCGCGGTTCTGCCGAACGTCGCCGTGCTGCGTATCGTCGCCATCGATGCCGACGGCGAGGCCCTGGCCCAGCCGGTGCGCTGGGAGGAAGAGGAGCCGCCCCCGCGCATCGTTATGGCCGCCGAGGGCCGCGGCCAGGGCGCGCTGGCGGTCGGCGACCGGGTGCTGGCGCGGCTGCAGCAGGACGAGGACGGCGGCTGGACCGGCCGCACCATGCGCCGGCTGGAGACCCAGGCCGACGTGCGCGTCGTCGGCGTGTTCCGCCGCGGCCGCGACGGCCAGGCCCGCATCGTGCCGGCCGACAAGCGCGCCCGCGACACCTGGCCGGTGCGCGAGGGCGACACCGGCGGCGCCAGGGACGGCGACCTGGTGGAGGCGCTGGTCGAGGCGTCCGACCGCCTGGGGCCGCGCCGCACCGTGGTCACCGCCCGCTACGGCGACGCCGAGGATCCGCGGTCGATCAGCCTGATCGCCATTCATACCGCCGGCATCCCGACCGAGTTCCGGCCCAAGGCCCTGGCCCAGGCGGAGGCCGCCGAACCGGCCGCGCTGGGCAGCCGGGTCGACCTGCGCCAGGTGCCGCTGGTCACCATCGACGGCGCCGACGCGCGCGACTTCGACGACGCGGTCTGGGCCGAGCCCGACCCCGACCACCCGGGCGGCTGGCACCTGATCGTCGCCATCGCCGACGTCGCCCATTACGTGCCGCCGGGGTCGCCGCTCGACCGCGACGCCTTCGAGCGCGGCAATTCCTGCTACTTCCCCGACCGCGTCGTGCCGATGCTGCCGGAGACGCTGTCGAACGGGCTGTGCTCGCTGCGGCCGGACGAGGACCGCGCCTGCCTGGCCGCCGACCTGTGGATCGATGCGCAGGGCCGCCTCAAGCGCCACCGCTTCCGCCGCGGGCTGATGCGCTCATCCGCCCGGCTGACCTATGAGCAGGTCCAGGCCGCCCGCAACGGCCAGCCGGACGAGACCACCGGCCCGCTCTTGGAGCCGGTGATCGCCCCGCTGTACGGCGCCTACGAAGCCCTGCTGGCGGCGCGGGAGAAGCGCGGCACGCTGGAGCTGGACCTGCCGGAGCGCAAGGTCCAGCTGGGCGAGGACGGCCGCGTCGCCTCGATCGGCGTCCGGCCGCGGCTCGACAGCCACAAGCTGATCGAGGAGTTCATGATCGCCGCCAATGTCGCGGCGGCCGAGACGCTGAGCGACAGGAGCCTGCCGGCGCTGTACCGGGTGCACGACCAGCCCGACCGCGCCCGGGTCGAGTCGCTGAAGGAGTTCCTGGCCCCGCTCGGCTACACCCTGTCGCTCGGCCAGGTGATGCGGCCGCGGGTGTTCGGCCAGATCCTGGAGCGGGCCCAGGGCCGGCCGGAAGAGCCGATGGTCAACGAGATGGTGCTGCGGGCCCAGGCCCAGGCGGTGTACAGCCCGGACAATCTCGGCCATTTCGGCCTGGCCCTGCCGCGCTACGCCCATTTCACCTCGCCGATCCGGCGCTACGCCGACCTGACCGTGCATCGCGGGCTGATCCGGCTGCTCGGCCTCGGCAAGGACGGCGCCACCGAGGAGGAGCTGTCGCGGCTGGAGGAGATCGGCACCCACATCTCGGTCACCGAGCGCCGCGCCGCCCAGGCCGAGCGGGACGCGGTCGACCGCTACCTGGCCAGCTGGCTGTCCGACCGGATCGGCGCCATCCTGCCCGGCCGGATCGGCGGCGTCGCCAAGTTCGGCCTGTTCGTGAAGCTGGACGAATCGGGCGCCGACGGGCTGGTGCCGATCTCGACCCTGCCCGACGACTATTACGACCATGACGAGGCGGCGCACGCCCTGGTCGGCCGGCGCTGGAACCGCGTGTTCCGGCTGGGCGCCCGGGTGCGGGTGCGGGTCACCGAGGCCGATCCGCTGACCGGCAGCACCGTCTTCGCCCTGGTCGATGCCGGCCACGGCGCCGATGTCGAGGGCCTGCCCCCCCTCGCCGAACCGGGCCGCCGCGGCCGCCCCCGGCCCGGCTCCAGGCCAGGGTTCGGGCCGCGTCGCGGCCCCCGGCGCTGAACGCAGCCCTGCTGCGCTGCAATAACGCCTTTTTCCTGTCAAGTACCTGGCCTAGAGTGCAGCGTGAAAAAGTTGGGGCGGAGTTCCATTAAGTGTTTCGTCAGAAGCGGTTGGCGGCGGTTGTTGCGGCGCTGCTGGTGCTTTCGGGCTGTCTCTCCTCCGCCCCGGATTCCCCGGCGCCCCAGGCCGAAGCGCAGGCCCGCGAGGGCGGGCATTTCGCCGATCCGTCGGTGTTCACCGTCGGCTTCGACCGCATCCAGGAAGTCTATCTGGTCAAGGAAGACTTCGGAAAGCTGGCCCTGGACGGGCTGAACGGCCTGTCCAAGCTCGACGACGGGCTCAGCGCCCGCCGCGACGGCGGCCGGGTGCAGTTGATCCGCGCCGGCCACGTGGTCGGCGATTTCGACTCGCCGGCGCCCGACGCCTCCTACGACTGGGGCACGCTGGTGGCCTCGACGCTCGATGCCGCCTCGCTGGCCTCGCCGAAGATCGCCACCGCCGGCAGCGAGGCCGCCTACCAGGCGGTCTATGAGGCGCTGCTGTCCGACCTCGACCCCTATTCCCGCTACGTCAACCCGGACCGCGCCCGCGACGACCGCGCCCAGCGCGACGGCTACACCGGCGTCGGCATCGCGCTGAGCCAGGACGACAAGGGCCGGCCGGTGATCGGCGACGTGTTCCCGGACACGCCGGCCGCCCGCGCCAACCTGCTGAAGGGCTCGCTGATCGTCGCGGTCGACGGCGTGTCGGTGGAGGACGCCAAGGTCGACGAGATCGCCGACCTGATGCGCGGCCCGGTCGACACCAAGGTCGGCCTGACCGTGCGCGAGCCCAAGGGCACCAGCCGCACCGTCACCATGACCCGCGAGAAGGTGATCGAGAACATGGTGCGCAGCGAGGTGCGCAACAACGTCGTCATCGTCAAGCTGCTCCGATACAACACCACCGCCGCCTCCGCCGTGCGCAATTCCGTGACCGGCCTGCTGCGCGGCCTGAACGGCCGGGCCCGCGGCATCGTCCTCGACCTGCGCGGCAACCCGGGCGGCCTGCTCGACCAGTCGGTGGCGCTGGCCGACATGTTCATGGACCACGGCCAGATCGTCTCGACCCGCGGCCGCAACCCGGACAGCGACCAGAGCTTCTCCGCACGCAACGGCGATATTTCGAGCCATCTGCCGCTCGCCGTCCTGGTGGACGGCCACTCCGCCTCGGCGGCCGAGGTCACCGCCGCGGCGCTGCAGGATGCCGACCGGGCGATCCTGATCGGCTCGACCTCCTTCGGCAAGGGCAGCGTCCAGACCGTGACCCGGCTGCCGAATGACGGCGAGCTGTTCCTGACCTGGAGCCGGATCTACGCGCCGTCGGGATACACCTGGCACCGCCAGGGCATCCTGCCGACCGTCTGCACCAGCGGCAACGGGACCGACGCCAGGGCGATGATCCAGGCCTTCCGCGCCGGCCAGATGCCGAGCCTGGCCGATGCGGCGGCGGAGCGCTTCCGGGCACCGGACGACGACGCGGCGCTGCGCCGCGTGCGCGCCGCCTGCCCCTGGCAGGTGCACGACGCCGATCTCGACGTCGAGGTGGCGATCGGCGTGCTGAGCGACCCGGCCCTGTATGCCCAGGCCCTGGGCTCGCAGGACCGCGGCACCGTCGCCGTCCACGCGCAGTAGCGGCCGGCCATCGCCGCACTTGACTCGCGCGCCGCGGACGCTATGGTGCGCGCTTCCCGGCCCGTGATGCGGCGCCGAGCAGAGTCATATTGGGACCAGCATCATGGCCAAGCCGAGCACCATCAAGATCCGCCTGAACAGCACCGCGGACACCGGTTTCTTCTACGTCACCAAGAAGAACCCGAAGACCAAGACCGAGAAGCTGACGCTGCGCAAGTACGACCCGGTCGCGCGCAAGCACGTCGAGTTCAAGGAAGGCAAGATCAAGTAAGCGGCGCCGCCCGGTCGACCGACCGGGCGAAGCTTCCCTGCTTGCCAGACCAGGCCCCGCCGGCGGCGGGGCTTTTTGCTTGCCTGCGTGTCAGTCCAAGTGCCGGCGCACCGTGGCGATGAAGCCGGCGACGCTGATCGGCTTCGAGATGTAGTCGTCGCAGCCGCCGGCGCGCACCATCGCCTCGTCGCCCTTCATCGCCAGCGCCGTCACCGCGATCACCGGGATCGCCGCCAGCTCCTGGTCGGCCTTGAGCCACTTCGTCACCTCCAACCCCGAGATCTCGGGCAGCTGGATGTCGAGCAGGATCAGGTCCGGCCGGTGCGCCCGGGCCAGCGCCATCACCTCCGAGGCGCTGTCGGTGCCGACCGTGGCGTAGCCATTGGCCTCGAGCACGTCGACGAACAGCTTCCGGTTGAGGTCGTTGTCCTCGACGATCAGCACGGTCTTCGGCATGCCCGGGTTCCCAGCGCACGGACCAAAGCGCCCGGCCAGCCAAGATCGATCCGGCCTTCCGCGTTGTAAAGCGGCGATCTGAACCGGATGCGGATCGGGTACAAAACGGGTACGATCCCGCCATGTCCGATCCTCGGAGCCCCGCGCCCCAGAAACCCGACCGGGCCGGCCTGCTGCCCGGCCTGTGCCGGGACTGCGGTGCGCATCCGCCGCCGGGCGCGCGGCGTTGCGCCCGCTGCGGGTCGCCGCGCCTGGTCCGGCATGCCGAGCTGCACGCGCTGAGCATCGCCCATCTCGACTGCGACGCCTTCTACGCCACGGTGGAGAAGCGCGACCGGCCGGAGCTGGCGGACCGGCCGGTGATCGTCGGTGGCGGGGTGCGCGGCGTGGTTTCCGCCGCCTGCTATGTCGCGCGGCTGTACGGCGTCCGCTCGGCCATGCCGATGTTCAAGGCGCTGGAGGCCTGCCCGGATGCCGTGGTGCTGCGCCCGGACATGGCGAAATACGCCGCGGTCAGCCGGCAGATCCGCGCCCTGTTCCTGGCCGCGACGCCGAAGGTCGAGCCGCTGTCGCTGGACGAGGCCTTCCTCGACCTCTCCGGCACCCAGGCGCTGCACGGCCGCAGCCCGGCCGAGACCTGTGCCGCCATCGCCCGCCAGGTCGAGCGCGAGATCGGCGTCACACTGTCGATCGGCCTGGCGCCGAACAAGATGCTGGCCAAGATCGCGTCCGATCTCGACAAGCCGCGCGGCTTCGCCGTGATCGGCCGGGCCGACGCCATGGCCTTCCTGGCCGACAAGCCGGCCGGCATCATCCCCGGCGTCGGCAAGGTGATGCGCGAGAAGCTGTTCAGCGACGGCATCCGCACCGTCGGCGACCTGCGCCGGCTGGACGAGGGCGCCCTGGTCCGCCGCTTCGGCGTGTTCGGCCGGCGCCTCTACCGCTATGCCCGCGGCGAGGACCAGCGGCCGGTCGACCCCGACGGCGAGACCAAGAGCGTCTCGGCCGAGACCACTTTCAACACCGACATCCAGCATCCGCAGGCGCTGCTGCGCGAGCTGTGGCCCTTGTGCGAGACCGTGGCCGCCCGGCTGAAGAAGCACGACCTGGCCGGCGGCACGGTGGTGCTGAAGCTGAAGACCGCGCGCTTCCGGCAGCTGACCCGCAGCCATCGCCTGGCCGACCCGACCCAGCTGGCCGAGACCATCTGGCGCGTCGCCGTGCCGATGGTCGAGCAGGCGGCGAATGGCGAGGCCTTCCGGCTGATCGGCGTCGGCTGCACCGACCTGGTCGAGGGCCGCCTGGCCGACCCGCCGGACCTGCTGGACCCCGCCCCGGCCCGGCGCCGCGCGGTCGAGGAGGCGATGGACGAGATGCGCCGCAAGCTGGGCCCGGACGCCATCGCCAAGGGCCGATCCGGCCTGCCGCGCCGCCCCGGATAGACGGCCGTAGCGTCCTTCGGTCGCGGCAGATACCCCTGGGCGCCGGCCCCTGGTCAGGACGAGACTCCGCCCCACCTGCTTTCCCAATTGCTTTCGGCACGATCCGCCGGCGCGGCCGGCGCCCAACCGAGGAAGCCCGCGATGAACCGACGTGAAGCCCTGACGCTCGGCGGCGCCGCCGCCCTCGCCGCCACCGCCGTCCGGATCGGCGGCCCGCGCCCGGCCATGGCCCAGGCCACGGCGGCAGCGCCGTCCGGCCCGTTCAAGCAGCCGCCGCTGCCGTTCAAGGAGGACGCGCTGGCTCCGGCCATCAGCGCCGAGACGGTGGGTCTCCACTACGGCAAGCATCACAAGGCCTATTTCGACGCGCTGAACAAGCTCGCCGCCGGCACGCCCTACGAATCGATGACCCTGGCCGAAGTGGTGGCGAAGTCTGCCGCGGCCAAGGATGTCCCGGTGTTCAACCAGGCCGGCCAGGCCTGGAACCACAATTTGTACTGGGAGCAGTTCACCCCCGGCGGCCCGAAGGCGCCGCAGGGCCGGCTGGCCGACGCGATCGGCGAGGCCTTCGGCGACCAGGCCGGCCTGGTCAAGGCCACCACCGAGGCCGCGGGCAAGGTGTTCGGCAGCGGCTGGGTCTGGCTGGTGGCCGATGCCGGCAGGCTGACCCTGGTCGGCACCTCGAACGCCGACTCGCCCTTCGCCCATGGCGGCCAGCCGCTGTTCGGCATCGACGTCTGGGAGCACGCCTACTATCTGGACTACCAGAACCGCCGCGCGGACCACGTCCAGGCGGTGATGGAAAGCCTGGTCAACTGGTCGGTGGTCTCGGACCGGCTGGGGGCGTGAGCACCCAGTAGGTTGGGTTCGCGTCGCGAACCCAACATCCAACCGCCCGCGCGTTGGGTTCGCCAGGGCGAACCCAACCTACATCCTAAGGCCCCTCAGTCGCAGCGCGGCGCGGCGATCGGCTCCAGCGTGTCCAGCTTCGCCGCCATGGCGAAGTCGCCGTAGTCGATGACGATGCGGTCGGCGATGCCGTTCTCGAACAGGCGCTGGCGCAGCTCGTATTCGGGCAGCTCCGCGCCCGCTTCCTTGTCCTTCTCGGCCTTGCCGACGGTGAAGAAGGCCATGACGATCGAATGCGACGGCCCCTGCCGCAGGGCGTCGGCCGAAGGGTCCCCCGGCTGCGCCCGGCCGACCGCGACGCTGACATATTGCGGCCCGTCGGTGGAGCTGCCGTCGAAGAAGCCGGCGGTGAACATCGGCCGGCCCTGCCGCATCGCCTCGACCAGCTGCTGCATATGCGTGGTCGGGAACAGGCTGCCGGCCGGCAGCGCCTGCTTCAGATCGGCCGGCGACTTGAACACCGCGTCGCCCCCCGCGGCGCCGTCCAGCCGCGCCGTGCCGCGGATGTCCTCCTTGTCCTCGCCGTTGGTCGAGGAGCTGAGATTGTAGGTCAGCTCGTGCCCGTCGGCGGATTCCCAGCCGGCGTAGCGGGTCTTGCGGGTCAGCGTGTCGCCCGAGGCGTAGACCATCGCCACCTGGTAGTTCTGCTCGAAGCTGGAGCCGTCGCAGGCCGCGGCCCAGCGATACTCCATCTGCCCTTCGATCGAGATCACGCTGCGCTGCCCGCGCGTCATGTCGAGGGTCAGGGAATAGACCGCCCGATGCGGCTGCAGCGCCGCCGCCGGGGCGGCCTGGGCCGCGCCGGACAGGAGCAGGAGGGCGAGGGCGGCGGATGGTGCGATGCGGGACATGCGCCATCTGAGCCCGAAGCCGCGGGTCGACGCAAGCGCGACGGCGCCGCGCCTCGCAGCGGGCCGCCTCAGCCGGCCGGCGCGATCTTCACGCCTTGCAGGCGGATGAGGCTGTCCGGATAGGCGACGAAGCCCTCGACCGCCCGGCGCATCCCCCAGATCGAGCGGTAGTGGTACAGCACGATCTGCGGCAGGTCCGTGAGGTAGATGCCCGCGGCCTGGCGGTACAGCTCGGCGCGCTTGGCGTCGTCGGTGCTGCCGCGGGCCTGGGTCAGGATGGCGTCGAACTCCGGGTTGCAGTAGCGCCCCCAGTTCAGGAAGCCCTCGCAGGAGGCCCAGGTGCCGATATTGGCGTCGGGGTCGAGCCGGCCGCTCCAGATCGCGATCGAGGCCTGGTAGTTGCCGTCGTTGGAGCTGGCGGCGAGGGTCGCCGCCTCCAGCGCCTGCAGCTTGATGTCGAAGCCGGCCTCGCCCGCCATCGCCTGGATCATCTGCCCGACCTGCTGGGTGACGGGATTGTTGGTCACCAGGAGGGTGAAGGACGGGTTCGGCACCCCCGCCTCCGCCAGCAGGGCCTTCGCCTTCGCAAGGTCGCGCGCGGGCATCGGGCGACCGGGATCCTCGAACCTGGTGCCCGGCACCTCCGGCTGGTTGCCCGGGATGAACAGCCCGTCATAGGCGGCGGCGTTGATGGCGTCGCGATCGAGCGACAGCTCCAGCGCCTGGCGCACCTTGGCGCTCCGGCCGATCGGGCTGTTCGCCTGGTCGCCATGGCCGATGTTGAACGAGATCAGGTCGTAGGCCAGCGACGGCGCCTCGACCAGGGTCACGGCCGGATCGTCGCGCAGCCCGGGGACCTCGACCGTCGGCACATGCTCGATCAGGTCGAGGTCGCCGGAGCGCAGGTTGAGCAGCCGCACGGTCTCGTCCGGCATCGGCCGGTAGTCGATCGAGTCGAGGAAGATGGCGTCCTTGTTCCAGTACCGGTCGAAGCGCTTCAGCCGGATATGGTCGCCCTGGACCCGCTCGACGAACTCGAACGGCCCGGCGCAGACCGGGTGCAGGCCGATGGCATCGCCCGCCTGCGCCAGCGCCTTCGGCGACAGCATCATCCCGGCCCGGTCGGACAGCACCGCGACCAGCGGCGCATAGGGCTGCGACAGGGTGAGCCGCACGGTCAGCCGGTCGACCGCCGTGACCTCCGCCACCGGCTTCAGCTCCGCCTTGCGGCGCGAGATCGGGGCGGTGCGGAAGCGGTCGAGATTGACCTTCACCGCCGCCGCGTCGAACGGCTCGCCGTCCTGGAACACCACGCCGTCGCGTAGCGTCAGGGTCAGGGCCTCGTTGTCCTCGGACCAGCTCCAGGCGGTGGCGAGCTCCGGCTGGAAGCCGCCGCCGGGGGCGACGCCGATCAGCTTGTCGCACAGCGCGGCGAAGATCTGGCGCCCCGAGACCGACCCGCCCTGGGCGGGATCCAGCACGTCCGGGTCGGCGTCGATGCCGATCCGGATGCCGGCGGCCAGGGCCGGCGACGAGGCGACATGAAGCACCAGCGCCGCGCCGAGCGCGGCCATCCTTCCAGGCCATCCCAACATCGGTTGCGTCCCTGCAGGTTGGATCCGTCGGGCCTTGAGGCGGCGCGACGTCGCCAGACAGGGTAGCGCGGCGACGCGGCCGCGACGACGCCGAAATGTCCGATCAATGAGGGTCCGCCCGCGACCGAAGCCGCGGGCGGGGGATCAACCAGCCTTCTTGGGCAGGTCCAGCTTGATCGACAGCTCCTTCAGCCGGGCCGGGTCGACCTCGGCCGGGGCGCCCATCAAGAGGTCCTCGGCGCGCTGGTTCATCGGGAAGGCGATGACCTCGCGGATGTTCGGCTCGTCCGCCAGCAGCATCACGATGCGGTCGATGCCGGGGGCCGAGCCGCCATGCGGCGGGGCGCCGAAGCGGAAGGCCGACAGCATGCCGCCGAACTTCGCCTCCAGCACGTCCTGGCTGTAGCCGGCGATGGCGAACGCCTTGATCATGATCTCCGGCTTGTGGTTCCGGATCGCGCCCGAGGACAGCTCGACGCCGTTGCAGACGATGTCGTACTGGAACGCCTTGATGGTCAGCGGGTCCTGCGTCTCCAGCGCCTCCAGCCCGCCCTGCGGCATCGAGAACGGGTTGTGGCTGAAGTCGACCTGCCCGGTCTCCTCGTTCAGCTCGTACATCGGGAAGTCGACGATCCAGCACAGCTCGTAGCGGTCCGGGTCGATCAGCTCCAGCTCCTGCCCGATCTTCGTGCGGGCGAAGCCGGCCAGTTTGGCGGCCGCGGCCTCCAGGTCGGCGACGAAGAACACCGCGTCGCCGTCCTCGGCGCCGGTGGCGGCGCGCAGGGCGTCCTGGGCGCCCGCCTCCAGGAACTTGGCGATCGGGCCCTTGCCCGCACCGGCCTCGAACACGACGTAGCCGAGGCCAGGGGCCCCCTGCTCCTGCGCCCAGCCGTTCAGCTTGTCGAAGAAGCTGCGCGGCCGGTCCGCCACCTTCGGCGCGCGGATGGCGCGGACCACGCCGCCCTTCTCGATCACGCCCTTGAAGGCGCGGAAGGTCACGTCCTCGCGGGCGAAGACCTCGGTGACGTCGCAGATCACCAGCGGGTTGCGCAGGTCCGGCTTGTCGTTGCCGTATTTCAGCATCGACTCGGCATAGGGGATGCGCGGGAAGGCGCCGGCGGTGACCGCCCGCTTGGTGCCGGTGAAGTCCGAGAACTCCTCGAACACGCCGCGCAGCACCGGCTCGATCGCCTGGAACACGTCCTCCTGGGTGACGTAGCTCATCTCGAAGTCGAGCTGGTAGAACTCGCCCGGGCTGCGGTCGGCGCGGCTGTCCTCGTCGCGGAAGCAGGGCGCGATCTGGAAGTAGCGGTCGAAGCCGGCCACCATCAGCAGCTGCTTGAACTGCTGCGGCGCCTGCGGCAGGGCGTAGAACTTGCCGGGGTGCTGGCGCGCCGGCACCAGGAAGTCGCGCGCGCCCTCCGGGCTCGACGCCGTCAGGATCGGCGTCTGGAACTCGCGGAAGCCCTGGTCGATCATGCGGCGGCGGATCGAGGAGATGACCTCGCTGCGCAGCACGATGTTGCGCTGCATCTTCTGCCGGCGCAGGTCCAGGAAGCGGTTGCGCAGGCGGATGTCCTCGCCGGCGTCCTCGTCCGACGCCACCTGCAGCGGGATCACCTGGGCGGCCGACTGCAGCACGAAGTCGTCGATCCGCACCTCGATGCCGCCGGTCGGCAGCTTGTCGTTGGCGGTCTCGGCGCTGCGCCGGACCACGGTGCCGGTGATGGTGACGACGCTCTCGACGCGCACCGCCTCCGCCGCCTTGAAATGCGGGCTGTCGGTGTCGACCACGCATTGCGTCAGGCCGTAATGGTCGCGCAGGTCGAGGAACAGCAGATTGCCATGGTCGCGCTTGCGATGGACCCAGCCCGACAGGCGGACGGTCTCGCCGGCCTGTTCGGGACGGAGCTGGCCGCAGGTGTGGGTGCGGTAGGCGTGCATGCGATCGCTCTCGGACCTTGGCGTGGAAAACGCGGGCGTGAAACGCCGGTCAGTGACACTGCGCGCGCCGGCCTGTCAAGCCGCGGCTCGACGCCCCTGCCCTGTCTCCGGCAGAATGGCTGCCGCTCCGCCTCGTTTCAGGCCCCGATAGCATGCGCTGGATTTTCGCTCTCATCCTTTTTCTCGCCGCGGGCACCGCCCTCGCGGAAGATCCGAAACCTCCCGTCTTCATCCCCGACGACTGTCCCTCGGGCATGGTCCTGCCGGCGGGGATCGCCGCCGAATGCGGAGCGGTCTCGGTGCGGGAGGACCGCAGCCGGCCGAACGGCCCGCGCATCCTGCTGCGGGTGGCGACGCTGTGGCGAACCGACCGCGAGCTGCGCCCGGATCCGCTGCTGTTCATCCAGGGCGGGCCGGGAGGCCCGGCAGGGCTCGACGCCGCGGGGCTGTCGAACTGGGCAAACGCAGTCCGCATCTCGGACTGGCTCGGAGCACGACGCCTGGTGGTGTTCGATCAGAGAGGGGTGGGGGAATCGAGGTTGCTGCCGACCGGCTGCGGAGCCCTCGATCAATATACGCGGCAGAGGATCCTGGACCACACGCAGCCTCTGCAGGAGATCTGGGAGGCGGCTGTCAGGAAAGGCGCGAAGAATTGCTGGGCGAAGTTCCGGCGGGCCGGGCACGACCCCGGCCTGATCACCACGGCCGCCAGCGCCGCCGACGTCTCGGATCTGCGCCGGGCGCTCGGTCACGCCACATGGAACCTGTGGGGAATGTCCTACGGATCCCGGATCGCGATGATCGTCATGCGCGACCATCCGCAGGGCGTGCGCTCCGTCATTCTCGAGGGCGTCGTGCCGCCCGAAACGAATGTCTACGACGATGCCGCAAAGAACGGAGAGGCCTTCGACGCCCTGGTCCGGGCCTGCCGGGCCAGCACCGCCTGCAATGAAAACTATCCCGATCTCGAGCGGCGTTTTCTGGCCCTGGCCGAACGGCTCGACGCGGAACCGCTGATCGTTCCCGTCTCCGCTGGTTCGGAAGCCCGGATCGACGGCTGGATGTTTCGCGACTTCACGATCCAGATGCTGCGATCTCCCGCCGATGCCATGTTCGTGCCGTTTCTCGTCGACGAGCTGGAATCGAAACAGACCCGCGTGATCACGGCGGGGAAACGGCAGGAGATGCAGCGCTACGAGACGATGGGCACCGTCGTCGAGCAGTCCGTCTATGCTTCGATCTCCTGTGCCGATCTGGTGCCGTCCGATCCTGGCTGGCTCGAGAAGGCCCGCGCCCGCGACCCTCGCTTCGCGCCACAGATGCAGGACGCGACGACCGACGGGGATTGCCCGATCTGGCCGGTGCCGCGCAGCCCGGCGAGCGACGCCGCGCCGGTGACCAGCGACATTCCGGCGCTGCTGATCTCGGGAGCGTTCGACCCCCAGACCCCGCCATCCTGGGCCGGGGCCGCGGCGAAGCGGCTCGCCAACAGCTACAGCTATGTCTTTCCCGCCCATGGTCATGGGGTGCTGTACTATGGCGAATCCTGCGCCAGCCGGATCGCCGGCGGGTTCCTCGACGACCCGTCGCAGCGGCCCGATGACAGCTGCCTGGCCAAAGTCCCGCAGCTGATCTTCGCGCCGCCCCCGCCATGACAACCCGCCTCGTTCCAGGTCCCTGACGCATGCGCTGGATCCTCGTCCTCCTGCTCTCCCTCGCCGCCGGTGTCGCCGCCGGGGAGGAGCCGCAGCCGCCCTACCTCACCCCGGATGATTGCCCCGCCGGGACCGTTCTCCCGGAGGGGATCGCCGCCGAATGCGGCACCGTCACGGTTCTGGAAGATCGTGCCAGGCCGGACGGCCCGCGCATCCGCCTGCGGGTGGTGACGCTGTGGCGGACCGACCGCGAGCTGCGGCCGGACCCGGTGCTGTACATCAACGGCGGTCCGGGATTGTGGACCGGCCTGGATGCGGAAGGGCTCGCGAGCTGGGCGCGCGCGGTCAAAGAGCAGGACTGGCCTGGTAACCGTCGCCTCGTGCTGTTCGACCAGCGCGGAGTCGGCGCGTCTCAGATTCTGCCGACATCCTGCGGACGGCTGAACCAGTTCCTGATGCTGGAAATCCTGGACCATACCTCGCGGTCCGAAGAGAGGTGGCGAGCTTCTTTTCGGGAGAGAGCCGAGACCTGCTGGTCCCGTTTCCGGCAGGCCGGATACGATCCCGGCCGGATCACGACGAAGGACATCGCGGCGGATGTTGCTGATCTCCGCAAGGCATTTGGCTATGCCGCCTGGGATCTATGGGGCGTTTCGTTCGGATCGCGCGTCGCGCTGACCGTGATGCGCGATCATCCGCAGGGCATCCGCGCGGCCATCCTCGAGGGCGTGTGGCCCCCGGACGCGAATTTCTACGACTATGCCAGGAACACCGGCGAGGCCTTCGATGCCCTGATGGAGGCGTGTCGAACCGACACCATCTGCAACGCGGACTATCCCGACCTCGAACAGCGTTTCCTGTCGCTCGCCGAGCGGCTCGATACCCAACCTTTGACCGTCACGATCTTCGGCGATGCGACGGCCCGGATCGACGGCTGGATGTTGCTGGACATGGCCGATCAGATGCTCCAATCCGGCGACAAGGCGCTGTCCCTGCCGAGGCTGATCGCGGAGTTGGAGGCCGGGGAGACCCGTCAGATCGTCGACGGCAAGCTGATCGAGGTCACCGACTTCGTCCGCAACGAAGACCGCTACGATCAGGCGGCCTATGCCTCGGTTGCCTGTGCCGACACCCTTCCTGCCGACGTCGATTGGGTGGCCAAGGCCAGGTCTGCCGATCTCCGCTTCGGCGATCTGGTCTGGGATCCGGCCGCCGATGGATACTGTACGGCTTGGCCGGTCCCTCGAAGCCCTGCAGCCGATGCCGCGCCGGTGGCCAGCGACATTCCGGCGCTGCTGATCTCGGGGGTCTTCGATCCGCGCACCCCGCCGTCCTGGGCCGAGGCGGCGGTCAGGCGGCTGGCCCATGGCTACAGCTTCGTCTTCCCAGGCCAGGGGCATGGCGTCCTCGATCGCGGCCAGCCCTGCGCTCAGTGGATTGCCGGCCGGTTTCTCGATGACCCGTCCCGTCGGCCGGACCACGGCTGCTTCGCTCGCCTGGAGCCGCCGGTGTTCGAACCGCTCCCTCCTGGTTAACCCTCCGCGACGCGTCATCGAGCCGACGCCTGCCCATGCTATCCTGGCGGCATGCGAGTCGAGACTTCGGATCCACAATGGCCGGCGTGACGGCCAAGGCGCAAAGGTCGCCGAATTCACCCCAGAACCGGGCCGCCCTGGACCGGGTGACGGTCGACCTGTCGGCCGTGGTCGTGGCGGTGGCCGGGGAGACGCCGCGGGTGCTGGCGCTGCGCGGGCCGGACGAGGTCGACGCCCTGCCCGCCGGCCCGCTGGAGCCGCAGCACCGCACGCTGGAGCTAGGGCTGCGCGCCTGGGTCGAGGCCCAGACCGGGCAGCCGCTCGGTTATGTCGAGCAGCTCTACACCTTCGGCGACCGCGACCGGCACCTGGCCGGGCCGGGCCGGGTGCTGTCGGTCGGCTATCTGGCGCTGCTGCGCGAGGCGGCGCCGGCCGGCGACTCCTCATGGAGCGACTGGTACCGCCACTTCCCCTGGGAGGACCGCCGCGGCGGCCGGCCGGAGCTCTTGGACCGAATCGAGCCGGCGCTGGCCGGCTGGGTCGAGGCGGCATCGGCCGAGCCGGAGCGGCGGCGGCGCGAGGCCCGGCTGCGCCTCGCCTTCGGCCTCGGCGGCCTGCCCTGGGGCGAGGAGCGGGTGCTGGAGCGCTACGAGCTGATGTACGAGGCCGGGCTGGCCGCCGAGGCGCATCAGGACGGCACTCGTCCCGCCTGCCCGGCCCTGGCCGAGGGCGCGCCGATGGCGGCCGACCACCGCCGCATCCTGGCCACCGCGATCGGCCGGCTGCGCGGCAAGATCAAGTACCGGCCGGTGGTGTTCGAGCTGATGCCGCCGACCTTCACCCTGTCGCAGCTGCAGCGCACGGTCGAGGCGCTGGCGGGCTTGCGCCTGCACGCCCCGAACTTTCGCCGCCTGGTCGACAGCCAAGGGTTGGTGGAGGAGACCGGCGAGGTCGCCGGCGGCACCGGCGGCCGCCCGGCCCGGCTGGTCCGCTTCCGCCGCGAGGTGCTGCAGGAGCAGCCCGAGCCGGGGGTCAGGCTGCCCCTGTCGCGCCGGCCGTGACCGGCGCGGGGCAGTCCGGAACACGATCGCAGTAGCATTATCGGCAATTCTTGTTCATGGTATGTTCCATGAAAATCGCGCCGACCGACCCCGACATGCATCGGACGCGGTGGGCGCTGGACTCGCGGCGCGAGCTGGTCCAGTCCGACCTGCGCACCAAGCGGATCAGGCGCATGTCAGTCCCGGACGCCAACCCCTGCCCCCTCCCGCAAGGGCTACGGCATTCACACATCGCCTCTTTTGAGTCCCCCTCCCCTCGCGGGAGGGGGAGAGTCCGTAGGTTGGGTTCGCGCCAGCGAACCCAACACCCGTTCAGGTTGCGCGATGTTGGGTTCGCTTGCCGCGAACCCAACCTACACTGATCGGACGGCCTACCGCCCCGCCTCGTCCAGGAGCCGGATCTCGTCCGCCGCCAGGATCAGCCGGGTGGCCGCGATCTGGTCCTCCAGCTGCTCCGGGCTGGTGGCGCTGGCGATCGGGGCGGTGATGCCGGGGCGGGCGATCAGCCAGGCCAGCGCCACCGTGGCCGGACGGACCCCATGCGCCTCGGCCACCCGGTCGAGCGCATCGAGGATGCGCAGGCCGCGCGGGTTCAGCCGGTCCTTCATGCCGCCGCCGCGGGCGCTCTTCGACAGGTCGGCCTCGCTGCGGTACTTGCCGGTCAGGAAGCCGCTGGCGAGCGAGAAATAGGTGATCACGCCGATGCCCTCGCGCCGGCACAGATCCTCCAGCGGCCCCTCGTAATGCGACCTCTCATAGAGGTTGAAATGCGGCTGCATCGTCTCGTAGCGCGGCAGGCCCTTCTCGGCGCTGAGCTTCAGGGCGGAGGCCAACCGCTCGGCGGAAAAGTTCGAGGCGCCGATCGCTCGCACCTTGCCGGCGCGGATCAGCTCGGCATGCGCCGCCAGCGTCTCCTCCTGCGGCGTCTCCAGGTCGTCGTGATGCGACTGGTACAGGTCGATGGCGTCGACCTGCAGCCGGCGCAGCGAGTTCTCGACCTCCTCGCGGATCCAGGCCGCCGACAGGTCCTTGCGCTGCGGCCGGCCCGGCATCTCCCAGCCGACCTTGGTGGCGACCACCACCCGGTCGCGCTTGCCGCCGCGCTTCAGCCATTTGCCGATGATGGTCTCCGACTCGCCGCCCTGGTTGCCTGGCGCCCAGGAGGAATAGCAGTCGGCGGTGTCGATCAGGTTCAGCCCGGCATCGACGAAGGCGTCGAGCACCCGGAAGGAGGCGGATTCGTCCGCGGTCCAGCCGAAGACGTTGCCGCCGAGGGCCAGCGGCCCGACCCGGATGCCGGACCGGCCGAGATTGCGCAGTTCCACGATGATCTCTCCTTCGATCGGATCCGGCCGGGCGCCCGCGGCCCGGCCCGACATCTGCGGCCATTGTCCGGCGTGCCGCGGCGCCCCTCGCCCCCGTCCCAATGTAGGCGCGAGGACCGCCCTGCCAACAGCGTCGAGGCAAGCGACTTGATTTTCTTATTCTGAGAATTAGAGTAACTGAAGCGACACCGATTCGGGCCGCCCCTGTCCTCGTAATTCTCGAAGTGAGCAGAACCCGATGTCAGCCCATGCCGAGTACACCCCTGCCGTGGCCGCGCGCATGGCGCCGCTGTACGGCCGCCTGTCCTGCGTCATCCCGGCCTTCGACTGGCCCGGCTTCGCCCCCGACATCGACGCCATCCTGCGGCTGAAGCGGGAGCGCGACGCGGTGATCCTGGCGCACAACTACCAGACGCCGGAGATCTTCCACGGCATCGCCGACATCACCGGCGACAGCCTGGCCCTGGCGCGCGAGGCCGCGCGGGTCGAGGCTTCGGTGATCGTGCTGTGCGGCGTGCATTTCATGGCCGAGACGGCGAAGCTGCTGAACCCGGCCAAGACCGTGCTGATCCCCGATGCCGCGGCCGGCTGCTCGCTGGCCGAATCGATCACGCCGGAGGATGTGCGCCTGCTGCGCCGCCGCTATCCGGGGGTGCCGGTCGTGACCTATGTCAACACCTCGGCCGCGGTGAAGGCGGAAAGCGACATCTGCTGCACCTCCGGCAACGCCGTGCGCGTGGTGGAGAGCCTGGGCGTGCCGCGCGTCATCTTCATCCCGGACGGCTACCTGGCGGCCAATGTCGCGGCCGAGACCAGGGTCGAGATCATCGCCTGGCAGGGCGCCTGCGAGGTGCATGAGCGCTTCGGCCCGGGCGATATCCGACAGCTGCGCGAGGCCCATCCCGGCGTGGTCGTGCTGACCCATCCGGAATGCCCGCCGGAGGTGGTGGCCGAGGCCGACTTCGCCGGCTCGACCGCGGCGATGAGCGACTATGTGGCGCAGCAGCGGCCCGGCCGGGTGGTGCTGGTGACCGAATGCTCGATGAGCGACAACGTCGCCGTGCGGTTCCCGGAGATCGACTTCATCCGGCCCTGCAACCTGTGCCCGCACATGAAGCGGATCACCCTGCCCAAGATCCGGCGCGCGCTGGAGACGATGACCGAGGCGGTGGAGCTGGATCCCGCCGTCGCCGGCCGCGCCCGCACCGCGGTCGAACGCATGCTGGAGGTCCGGTGATGGACGCGATCTCCCCCCGCCCTCAGGACCGGGTCGTGGTGATCGGCGCCGGCATCGCCGGCCTGGCCACCGCGCTGCGGCTGGCACCGCTGCCCGTCCTGCTGCTGTCCGCCGCGCCGGTCGGAACCGAGGCCGCCACCGGCTGGGCCCAGGGCGGCATCGCCGCCGCGCTCGGCCCCGACGACGATCCCGCCCTGCACGCCGCCGATACGCTGGCGGCCGCGGCCGGCCTCGGCGACCCGGAGGTCGCCCGGCGCGTCACCGAGGCGGCGCCCGGCTGCATCGTCTGGCTGGCCGAGCTCGGCGCGCCCTTCGATCGCTCGGAGGCCGACGGCTTCGCCCTGGGCCTGGAGGCCGCGCATGGCCGCCGCCGCATCGTCCATGCCGGCGGCGACGGCACCGGCGCCGCGGTGCTGCGGACGCTGGCTCGGGCCGCCGAGTCCGATCCGCGCATCACCATCCGCCACGCCCGCGCCACCGCCCTGCTGCGCGACGAAGCCGGCATCTGCGGCGTGCTGGCCCGGGAGGACGGCGCCCCGGTCGCGATCCCGGCCCGGGCCGTGGTGCTGGCGACCGGCGGCGTCGGCGGCCTCTATGCCCACACCACCAATCCGCTCGGCGCGGCCGGCACCGGCCTGGCCCTGGCGGCGCGGGCCGGGGCGGTGCTGCGCGACCTGGAGTTCGTGCAGTTCCACCCGACCGCCATGGCCGTCGGCCGGGACCCGATGCCGCTGGCCACCGAGGCGCTGCGCGGCGAAGGCGCGGCACTGGTCACGGCGGCGGGCGAGCGGGTGATGGCGGAACATCCGCAGGGCGACCTGGCTCCGCGCGACGTCATCGCCCGCGCCGTCTTCCGCAAGGTCATGGCCGGCGAGCCGGTGTTCCTCGACGCGCGCCCGCTGGGCGGCAGGCTGGACCGCTTCGCCAGGGTCACCGCGCTGTGCCGCGAGGCCGGGCTGGACCCGGCCCGGCAGCCGATTCCGGTCCGCCCGGCGGCGCATTACCACATGGGCGGCGTGGCGGTGGACGCCCGCGGCCGCAGCTCCGTGCCCGGGCTGTGGGCCGCGGGCGAGGTGGCGGCGACCGGCCTGCACGGCGCCAACCGGCTGGCCAGCAACTCGCTGCTCGAGGCCCTGGCCTTTGCCGGCTGGATCGCCGAGGACATCCGCGGCGGCGAGGCCCGGCCGCCACTGCGCCCGCTGCCGCTCGGCGCCGCCCGCCGCCCCGCCCCCGACGCCGGCATCGTCGCCACACTGCGCGGGCTGATGGAGCGCCATGTCGGCGTGGTCCGCGACGGCGCCGGGCTGATGGCCGCGATCACGGCGCTGCGTCCGCTGGCCGATGCCGCCCCCTCGGCCTTGTCCGACCGCGCCCTCGCCGGGCTGCTGATCGCCACTGCCGCCTTGCGCCGGCGCGAGAGCCGCGGCGCCCAATGCCGCAGCGACCGGCCCGAGGCCGACCCGGCCTCCGCCCCCTCCTTCCTCACCCTCGCCGATGTGCTGGAGGGCGATGCGCCCCGCACCGGCACCGCCCGCCTGTGAGGCCGATCATGGATCTCCCCTCCCTCCCCGCCCTGCTGGTCGAGCCGATCGTCCGCGCCGCCCTGGCCGAGGATCTCGGCCGCGCCGGCGACATCACCAGCGCCGCGGTGATCCCGGCCGAAGCCCGGATGCGCGGCGCCATCACTGCGCGCCAGCCCGGCACCGTGGCCGGCACCGACGCCGCCGCCGTGGCCTTCCGCCTGCTCGACCCCGCCATCGCCGTCACCGTGCTGCGCCCGGACGGCAGCCGGGTGGAACCGGGCGATGCGGTGATCCGGATCGACGGCCCGGCCCGGCCGATCCTGGCGGCGGAGCGGGTGGCGCTGAACCTGCTGTGCCGCCTGTCCGGCGTCGCCACCGCCACGGCATCGCTGGTCGCGGCCGCCCGGCCGCACAAGGCGCGCATCGCCTGCACCCGCAAGACCACGCCGGGGCTGCGGGCGCTGGAGAAGCACGCGGTCCGCGCCGGCGGCGGCGTCAACCACCGTTTCGGCCTCGACGACGCGGTGCTGATCAAGGACAACCACATCGCCGTGGCCGGCGGGGTGCGGCCGGCGATCGCCCGAGCCCGCGCCGCGGTCGGGCATCTGGTCAGGATCGAGGTCGAGGTCGACACGCTCCACCAGCTCGACGAGGCCCTGGCAGAAGGCATCGACGCCGTGCTGCTGGACAACATGACGCAGGACCAGCTGCGCGAGGCGGTGCGCCGGGTCGACGGCCGGGCGGTCACCGAGGCCTCCGGCCGGGTGACGGCGGAGACGGTGCCGGCGATCGCCGCGTCGGGCGTCGACCTGATCTCCACCGGCTGGATCACCCATTCGGCGCCGATCCTCGACCTCGGCCTGGATTGGGAGGGGTGACGGCGGATCCGGCCGTCAGCGGCTGCACGGCCCGATGATCCGGTCGACCGCCAGCACCGGCACCGCCGCGGCGCCGCGGCGTTCGAAGCGGCCGTGGACCAGCAGGCAGCCGCCAGCGGCCCAGGCGCGCCAGATCTCGTTGCGGGCCTGGTCCAGCAGCTCCGGCTGGGCTGCGATCGCCGGCGGCGCGTCGCCGGCATAGGCCGGCGGGACCGTTCCGGCCGCGACGCTCTCGTCGTCGACCGGCACCACGCCGCGCCAGGGGCAGGGCTGCTTCAGGCAGCGCACGCCGGTGTCGCCGACCCGGAACAGGCCGGGCGGCGTTGCCTGCGCGGCCGCTCCGGCGAAGGGCGCCGTCGCCGCCAGGATCACGGCGACCGCCGTGGATGCCAGGGATCGTCTCATGCGGCCCTCCTTGCCGTCGCCTGCCACGCTCCCGGAACGCCATGGCGAAAGCATGGCCTCGTTCCCGCTCCGGCCCCACCCCGGTTCGCGGTCGAGACTAGCCGGATTCGCCGCCGTCGGCATTCCGTTCGGCGGATCGGCGTAAAGCTCTCGGCAATTGGGGGTTCCATCCGCTACAACGCTGGGGATGACTCTGATCACCTCCACCGCCGAGCTCGCCGCCTTCTGCGACCGCATGGCAGCGGCCGACTACATCGCCATCGACACCGAGTTCATGCGCGAGCACACCTTCTGGCCGAAGCTGTGCCTGGTGCAGATCGCCGGGCTGGACGAGGCCGCGGCGATCGACCCGCTGGCGCCCGGCATCGACCTGGCGCCGCTGTTCGCGCTGGTCCACGACCCGAAGGTGCTGAAGGTCTTCCACTCCGCCCGCCAGGATGTGGAGATCTTCGACCATCTGACCGGGCGGGTGCCGACGCCGCTGTTCGATACCCAGGTCGCGGCCATGGTCTGCGGCTTCGGCGAATCGGTCAGCTACGAGAACCTGGTCGGCAAGCTGGCCAACGCCCGGATCGACAAGTCCTCGCGCTTCACCGACTGGTCGCACCGGCCGCTGACCGAGCGCCAGATCGACTATGCCCTGGCCGACGTCATCCATCTGCGCCCGGCCTATGAGGCGCTGCGCCAGCAGCTGACCAGGTCCGGCCGCGAATCCTGGCTGGCCGAGGAGATGGCGATCCTGTGCGACCCGGCCACCTACCGCACCGAGCCCGACCAGGCCTGGCTGCGGCTGAAGCCGCGCAACGCCTCGGCCAAGTTCCTGTCGATCCTGCGCGAGGTGGCGGCCTGGCGCGAGCGCGAGGCGCAGAAGCGCGACATCCCGCGCGGCCGCATCATGAAGGACGAGGCGCTGCTGGAGATCGCGGCCCACACCCCGCGCGACATCGATGCCATGGCCCGGATCCGCGGCATGAGCCGCAACATGGCCGAGGGCTGGCAGGGCCAGGGGCTGATCGCGGCAGTGGAGCGCGGCCTGTCGACCCCGCCCGACCAGGCGCCGAAGCTGGCGCAGCGCCCGCCGACCCCGCCCGGCATCGCGCCGCTGGTCGAGCTGATGCGCGTGCTGCTGAAGATGAAATGCGAGGATGAGGGCGTGGCCCAGAAGCTGGTCGCCGGCAGCGACGACCTGGAGGCCATCGCCATGGACGACGACGCCCAGGTGCCGGCGCTGCACGGCTGGCGCCGCGAGATGTTCGGCGAGGATGCGCTGGCGCTGAAGCGCGGCGGCATCGCGCTTGCCGTGCAGGGCCGGCGGATCCGGGTGGTGACGCTGTAGACGGAGAAGGCGGATGATGCGGAGCGCCCTGATCGGACTCGTCCTTCTCGTCGCGCCCGCCGCCGCGTCGGCGCAGGAGACCGAGCCGCGCTTCGCCTGGCCGGTCGCCTGCACCCTGGGCCAGGACTGCTTCATCCAGAACTATGTCGACGCGGCCCCCGGGCCGCGCTTCGCCAATTTCCGCTGCGACCGCCTGGGCTACAACGGCGACAACGGCACCGACATCCGCCTGCCCGACCTCGCCGCCATGCGCAAGGGCGTCGACATCCTGGCGGCGGCCGACGGTACGGTGGTCGGCGTCCGCGACGGCGAGCCGGACATGTCGGTCGATCAGCGCGGCGCCGACGCGGTCAAGGGCAAGGAGGCCGGCAACGGCGTCACCATCGACCATGGCGGCGGCTGGCACACCCGCTACGCCCATATGAAGCAGGGCAGCGTCCGGGTGCGGCCGGGGGACACGGTCAAGGCGGGGCAGCCGCTGGGCCAGGTCGGCCTGTCCGGCAACACCGTGTTCCCGCATGTCGAGTTCAGCGTGTTCAAGGGGGAGACCTTCATCGACCCCTTCACCGCCCTGCCGATCGGCTCGGGCTGCCAGCAGGCCGGCCATCCGCTGTGGGCCACGGACGTACCCTATATCCCGACCGGCCTGCTGATCGCCGGCTTTGCCGCCGGCCCGGCGGACTGGGAGGCAGCCCGGCGCGGCGACTATGCCGACATCAAGGGCGGCCGGAACGCCCCGCTGGTGCTGTGGGCGGAGAGCTTCGGCGTGCGGGGCGGCGACACCCAGACCATCACCATCATCGGCCCCGACGGCAAGCCGGTGCATCGGGACCAGACCGTGCTGGCGGAATCGAAGAACCTCTGGTCGGCCTTCAGCGGCCGCCGCGCGCCGCCCGACGGCTGGAAGCCCGGCACCTACATCGGACGCTATCGGCTGCAGCGCTCCGACGCCGTGCTGATCGACGCCGAACGGAAGGTGGAGATCCCGTGACCAGGCCGGTCCTCTACGGCGCCCGCTACAGCGTCTATGTCCGCACCGCGCTGCTGGCGCTGCAGGAGAAGGGCGTGGACTTCGACCTGGTCGAGGTCGACATCTTCGCGCCGGAGGGGCCGCCGCCGGGCCATCTCGAGCGCCACCCCTTCGGCCGCATCCCCGCCTTCGAGCATGACGGCTTCACGCTCTACGAGACCGCGGCGATCACCCGCTATGTCGACGAGGCCTTTCCCGGGCCGGCGCTGCAGCCCGCCGACGCCCGCGGCCGGGCCCGGACGACCCAGATCATCGGCGTGCTGGACAGCTACGCCTACCGCCCGCTGGTCTGGGACATCTATGTCGAGCGGGTGTCGAAGCCGCGTGCGGGCCGGCCGAGCGACGAGGCCCTGATCGCCGCGGCCCTGCCGCGGGCCGGGCTGTGCCTCGATGTGCTCGACGGCTTCCTCGGCGGCGGCCCCTGGCTGCTGGGCGACGGGCTCAGCCTCGCCGACCTGCACGCGGCGCCGGTCCTCGACTATTTCCGGATGGCGCCGGAAGGGCGCGACCTGCTGGCGCGGCACGAGCGGCTGGCCGCCTGGTGGGACCGCATCGCCGCCCGGCCGTCCGCCGAAGTGCTGGGGCGGAGTTAGCCCCAGACCGGCGAGCGGCCGCAGCTCAGCAGGACCGATCGGAGATGGGCGACGATCCGCGCCTCGTTCTCGGCCGAGCGGCCGGCCCGCATCGGCCTGCGTGAGGTGTCGTCGTCCGTGTCCTGCCGCAGTGCGGTCGAGCCGTCGTGATCCATGGTCGTCCCCCGGTGATGTCGATCACCATCAGTACAACCCTGGAAGATGGCGGCATCGGGCCGATCCGGAGTCGCGGCCTGCCACAATCGCGGCGTCAGGCGCGGATGACCCCGGCGCCAACCGGTGCCGGGTCGGCGAAGACGAAGGGCCGGACCAGCAGCCGGCGCTTCCAGTGCAGCAGGCCGAGCCCGCCCTGCTCCAGCGCGCCGTAGAGGACGAAGCGCACGCCCCGCACCCGCGGGTCCTCGCGGCACAGCAGCCAGCGCACGATCTCGACGAACAGCAGCTTCATCGCGCCGGAGGACAGGTGGCCGGCATGGCCGAGGAAGCTGACGATGCGGATGATGTTGCCGATCCGGCGCAGCACGATGGTGCCGACCAGCCGGTCGCGCCCGCCGTCGTCGATGAACACGCCCCAGTCGACCGCCCAATGCTCCGGGCATTCGGCGTCGAGCCAGGGGTCGCCCTTCACGGCGCTGCCGCGGCCGAAGCGCTGGGCGAAGGCCTGCGGCACCGGCCCGCCGGAGCGGAACAGCTTCGACGCCTCGATGTCGCGCATGTCGTCGCCCTGGGCGAAACGGTCGAAGATCCGGCAGTGATAGCCGGCCTTCGCGGCCTTGCGCGTCTCGCGCAGGATGTAGCCGAAGGAGTGCTTCCGGATCTCCTTCTCGTAGGCCCCGGCATCGGCGAAGGGGGCCAGGTCGAGGAGGCAGGGCGTGCCTCGCCACAGCCGGGCGATGCCGTCCGGCCCGCGCCGCGTGTACTTCGCCAGATAGTCGCGATGCGCCGCCACCATGTGGTGGCAGAGATGGCCGCCGGTGCAGTCCTCGGTCTGCAGCCGCAGCGCCGCCTCCGGCAGATCGGCGGTGCGCAGCCCCCAGATCCGCAGGCGCTGCTCCTTGCGCAGCCGGAACAGCACCGGCTCGACCCCGCCGAGATAGGCCCGCATCGCGATACCGGAAACAGAGATCGCCACGAAACCTCTCATCGAATCCTTCGTACTCGGCACGAGTATGGGGACAATCTCTGTCTTCGATCAATGAATTCGGATCCAAACCCCAGAATCATCGAGTGCATTTTTACGAAAATCCAATGCTCGGGAACACGATCCTACCGCCGCGCACCGTCCTGCTCGGCGGTTTCCCGGCCGTCCGATCTCTGGCACCCTGCCCATGGCCGGCACCGCCGGCGGAGACCTGGACATGACGCTCGACGACTATCTTCTCTTCCTGCCCGCCTGCTTCGCGCTGAACATGGCGTTCGGGCCGAACAACCTGCTGTCGCTGTCGAACGGCGCCCGCGACGGCACGCTGCGCGCCGTGGCCGCCGCCTCCGGCCGGCTGGCCGCTTTCGCCATCATGATCGCCATCGCCGGGCTCGGCCTCGGCACCCTGCTCACCGCCTCGGAGCTCGCCTTCGCGGTGGTGAAGTGGCTGGGTGCCGCCTATCTGATCTGGCTCGGCATCAAGCTGCTGCGCGCCGACGCCCTGGCCCCGGATCGGGAAGCGGCCGGACGGTCCCAGCCGCTCGGCACCCTGATCCGGCAGGAATTCTGGGTCGCGGCCGGCAATCCGAAGGCGATCCTGATCTTCACCGCCTTCTTCCCGCAATTCGTGGTGCCGCAGGACTACGCCGCCAGCTTCACCCTGCTCGGCGCCAGCTTCCTGGTGCTGGAGGGGGTGGCGATCACGATCTACGCCCTGATCGGCGCCCGCCTCGGCCGGTATGTCCGCAGCGCCCGGCCGTTCCGCTGGCTCAACCGGATCTCCGGCGGCCTGATGATCGGCTTCGGCCTGCTGCTCGCCACCGCCCGCCGGCCGGCGGGTTAGGGCGACGAGCACGGGTTAAGGAGGCGAGCACGGGAAGGACGATGACCGACCACCGCCAACATGCCCCCGCCGCGGCGCGCAACCGGGATCCGATCCTCGCCGTGCTGCGCGGCGTGCTGCCCCGGACCGGCACGGTGCTGGAGATCGCCAGCGGCACGGGCGAGCACATCATGCATTTCGCCGCAGCGATGCCCGGCCTGGTGTTTCAGCCGTCCGACGCGGATCCGGAGGCGCGGCGGAGCATCGCGGCCTGGGCGGCGGACAGCGGCCTGAGCAATCTGCGCCCGCCCCTGGCGCTCGACGCGGCTTCATCCATCTGGGAGGTGACGGCGGCGGACGCGGCGCTGTGCATCAACATGATCCACATCTCGCCCTGGGCCTCAACCGAAGGGCTGATGCGCGGCGCCGCGGCGATCCTGCCGCCGGGTGCGCCTCTGTACCTCTACGGCCCCTACCGGCGCGCGGGCTTTGCGACGGCGCCGAGCAACGAGGCCTTCGACCGCGACCTGCGCGGGCGCAACCCGGCCTGGGGCCTGCGGGAGCTGGAGGCCGTCGCCGCCCTCGCCGTTGCAGCAGGCTTCTCGGGCCCTGCCGTCACCGAGATGCCGGCCAACAACCTGAGCGTCGTGTTCCGCCGGCGCTGACCGCCGGCCTCAGAGACCGTTTGGAAACGCGCTGGCGTGAGTCGGCTGGCGGTGGTTTCGAGACCCGGCGCGCAGCGGACGTTTGAGTCCGTGAGCACCGGAAGCGCAGAAACCGCCGTCAGACGGCCGCGCCAGTAGCGTTTACAAGCGGTCTCAGGCCTCGACCCGCCAGCCCGGCACGGTCTTGCCGCGGAACACATGGACGTCGTCGCCGCCCGGCACCACCAGCCGCTCCGGCAGATCCTCGGCGCCGCGGACCAGGGTGACGCTCTCCTCGTTCACCGGCAGGCCGTAGAAGGCCGGCCCGTTCAGCGAGGCGAAGGCCTCGAACCGGTCCAGCGCCCCCTCCTCCTCGAACACCTGGGCATAGCAGGCGACCGCAACCCGGGCGTTGAACACGCCGGCGCAGCCGCAGGCCGTCTCCTTGGCATGCACCGGATGCGGCGCGGAATCGGTGCCGAGGAAGAAGCGCGGATCGCCCGAGGTCGCCGCGCGGCGCAGCGCCAGGCGGTGCCGCTCGCGCTTCACCACCGGCAGGCAGTAATAGTGCGGCCGCACCCCGCCGACGAGCAGGTCGTTGCGGTTCAGCACCAGATGCTGCGGCGTGATCGTGGCGCCGACCCGGCCGTCATCCTGCGCCAGCACGAAATCGACCCCGTCCTGGGTGGTGACGTGCTCCATGACGATCCGCAGCTCCGGGAAATCGGCGCGGATCGGCTGCAGGTGGCGCTCGATGAACACCGCCTCGCGGTCGAAGATGTCGATCTCCGGATCCACCACCTCGCCATGCACCAGGAGCGGCAGGCCGATCGCCTGCATCCGCTCCAGCACGGGGCGGACCTTGGCCAGGTCGCGCACCCCGCCATGCGAGTTGGTCGTGGCCCCGGCCGGGTACAGCTTGACCGCCGTCAGCACGCCCTCCGCCTGGCCGCGGGCGAGGTCGTCGGGGTCGGTGCCCTCGGTCAGATAGGCGGTCATCAGCGGGGTGAAGCGCGTCCCCTCCGGCAACGCCGCCAGGATGCGGTCGCGATAGGCCCGGGCGTCGGCGGTGGTCACCACCGGCGGCGTCAGGTTCGGCATGATGATGGCGCGGGCGAAATGCGCCGTGGTGTGCGGCAGCACCGCGCGCAGCATGGCGCCGTCGCGCAGATGCAGGTGCCAGTCGTCGGGGCGGCGGAGGATGAGGCGATCAGTCATGGCGAGTGTCCTGCAGCAGCGGCCGGATCATGGCCATGCGTCCTCTGGGACGCAAGCGCGCTTGCCGGATGACAGCCCCGGTCCTAAGACAGCCCAAATCCGCCGGAGCCCGCCATGATCCTCTCGACCAGCTTTCCCGACCGCAAGACCATCGCCCGCCTGACCGCCCAGGCCTATCTCGAGGCCGGCGCGGTCAGCTTCAACGCCGAGACGCCCTACAAGTTCACCTCGGGCTGGGCCAGCCCGGTCTACACCGACACGCGGCGGCTGATCTCCTTCCCCCGCATCCGCGGCGTGCTGATGGACTTCGCCACCTCGGTGATCCTGAGCGAGATCGGCTTCGAGAAGATCGACGCGGTGGCGGGCGGCGAGACCGCCGGCATCTCCTACGCCGCCTGGATCGCCGACCGCCTCGCCCTGCCGATGCAGTATGTCCGCAAGAAGCCGAAGGGCTTCGGCCGCAACGCCCAGATCGAAGGCGTGCTGACCGAGGGCCAGCGGGTGCTGCTGGTCGAGGACCTGAACACCGACGGCCGCAGCAAGGCCAAGTTCTGCCAAGCGCTGCGCGACGCCGGCGCGGTGGTGGAGCACGTCTTCGTCGTCTTCAACTACGGCATCTTCAAGGACACGCCGAAGTTCTTCGAATCGATCGGGGTCGAGCTGCACGGGCTGGCCACCTGGTGGGACGTGCTCGAGGTCTGCAAGGCCGGCAATCATTTCGACCCGAAGACGCTGGCCGAGGTGGAAGCGTTCCTGCACGACCCGGTCTCCTGGTCCGCCGCGCATGGCGGCATCGACAAGATGCCGACCGACTGAGGGGCTGTTCCAACACATGAGCCATGCCCGATCGGCGCGAGACGCGGGCGCCGAGGCGGGAGGAAGCTGACGCCGGGCGACGGGGCGAAGGGAAGGGGCGCTGCCCGCCGCAGCCACGGCTCAGAGGCCCGACATGCAGGGATGGACTCCCCAGCAGCGGAGCGTCGTTGTTGCCAGTTTCCTCGGCTGGACCCTCGACGCCTTCGACTTCTTCCTTCTCGTCTTCATCCTGACCGACATCGCCCGGGAGTTCGGCACCGGGGCCGAGACCACCTCCTGGCTGGTGACGCTGACCCTGGCGATGCGGCCCGTCGGTGCCTTCCTGTTCGGCCGCGCCGCCGACCGCTTCGGCCGCCGGCCGACGCTGATGGTCGACGTGCTGGCCTATTCGCTGCTGGAATTCGCCTCGGGCTTCGCGCCGACCTTCACCGTGCTCCTGATCCTGCGCATGCTGTACGGCATCGCCATGGGCGGCGAATGGGGCGTCGGCGCGTCGCTGACCATGGAGACCGTGCCAGTCCGCTCGCGCGGCTTCGTCTCCGGCCTGCTGCAGGCGGGCTATCCGACCGGCTACCTGCTGGCCTCGATCGTGTACGGCCTGCTCTACGATTCGATCGGCTGGCGCGGCATGTTCATGATCGGCGTCGTGCCCGCCCTGCTGGTGCTGTACATCCGCCGCAGCGTGCCGGAATCCCCGGCCTGGGCGGAGACGCGGGTCGAGCGCGACCGGATCTCGCTCGGCGACACGATACGGCGGCACTGGCGGCTCGGCCTCTATGCCATCCTCCTGATGACCGCCTTCAACTTCTTCAGCCACGGCACCCAGGACATCTATCCGACCTTTCTCAAGGTCCAGCACGGCATGGGCCCGCACGAGGTCAGCCTGATCGCGATCGTCTACAACATCGGCGCCATCCTCGGCGGCCTGGCCTGCGGTGTGCTGTCGGAGCGCTTCGGCCGGCGCCGGGTGATCGTGGTCGCGGCGCTGCTGGCCCTGCCGGCGCTGCCGCTCTGGGCCTTCTCCTCCGGCCCGGTGCTGCTGGCGGCCGGCGCGTTCCTGATGCAGGTCGCGGTGCAGGGTGCCTGGGGCGTGGTCCCGGCCCATCTGAACGAGCTGTCGCCGGAGGAGGCGCGCGGCACCTTCCCCGGCTTCGTCTATCAGACCGGAAACCTGCTGGCCGCGATCAACCTGACCCTGCAGACCCATATCGCCGTCACCAACGGCAACGACTACGCCCTGGCCATGGCCTGGGTGACAGGGGTGGTGGCGGTGGCGATCGCGCTGCTGATCGCCTTCGGCCCCGAGAAGCGCGGCGTCGCCTTCGGCGCGGCGCGGCTGCGGTCGGAGCTCGCCTCCACCTCCGCCGCCGGGGAATAGCGGCCGCGCCGGGACGGCAGGGGCCGGGGGCCGGCGGCTGTGCTATATAAGCCGCCCGGCCTTCTGGCCGAAGCCCGCCCATCGCGATGCCCGCCATGCCGGACGAGCAGCAGTTCCTGGACCTGATCGGCCAGATCTACGACGCCGCGACCGGCGACGAGGACTGGACCCGGATCCTGGACGGCCTGTCGCGGATGCTGGGCGGCCATGCGGCCGTGCTGCAGCGGCCCCATGCCCCCGGACAGGCGGTGCAGACGCTGGTCAGCGGCATCGACCTCGCTTATGTCGGGCTGTACGGCGCCCATTATCACACCGTCCTGCCGATCCGGTCCTGGCTGCCGCGGATGCCCGGCGGATCGGTCTTCGCCGACCGCATGCTGGTGGCGGACCGGGACTATGTCCGGACCGAGTTCTACACCGACTTCCTGACGCCGCAGGACCAGCACGCCAGCCTGACCTGGCTGGCCCGCGACCGGCAGGGCGCCGGGGCCACGCCGGCCCTGGTCTCGGTCTGGCGCTCGCGGCGGCAGCCGGAGTGGGGGCCGGGGCAGCTCCGCCTCCTCCATCGCCTCGGCCCGCATCTCGAACAGGCGCTGGAGATCGAACGCCGCCTCGGCGCCAGCGCGGTCCAACGGGTGGCGGCCGACCTGGTCCGCAGCGCCGCCGAGCTGACCTGGCGCGAGCGCGACTGCCTGGCCCGGATCGCCCGCGGTGCCTCCAGCAAGGAGATCGCGCGCCAGCTCGAGCTGTCGCTCCACACGGTCAACGAGTATGTCGAATCCGCGATGCGGAAGCTGGAAGCGACCAGCCGCACCCAGGCCGTGGCCAAGGCGCTGGTCCTCGACCTGCTCGACGAATGATCCCCTAATCCTCGGGGATTGAGGCGGACCGCCCGATCCGGGACTCTTGCCGTGGAGTGTCACGCGGTGCGCCCGCCGCGATTCCGGCTTTTTTGCGCCGAGACGGAAACAATTCGACGCAAATTCTGTTTTGATTGTGGAGCGGTCGCCGGGCGCGATGCGGGATCGCTTTTGGGGGGAGGTGCAGATGAATCCGGTTCTGATGACGGCCTTCGGGCTGATCGCGGTGCTGCTGTGGCGCGCCGGGCCGGGCTTCGCCGCGGTCACCGGCGGCGCGGCCCTGTCGGCGGCGGCGCTGCTCCTGACCCTGCACTGACCGCGCTGTCGGGCGGCGGCGTGCCGGACGGCATCGACCGGCACGCCGCGAGGCATGCCGCTTCGGCGAGAGCCGTCAAAGGATCACAAACCTGCTATAGTCCCGATCAACCGCCGGCGTCGTGCCGGCGGTTTGCTGCGTCCCTGCCCTGCTTCGCCATGCCGGATGACCGCGCCATCGCCGAGCTGGTCGGCCAGACCTACGACGCCGCCCTCGGCGACGAGGACTGGGCGGTCGTGCTGCGCCGCGCCTTGGCGTTGCTCGGCGGCGAGGCCGCGGCGCTGCACCCGACCGGCAGCCCGATGCCGACCGACGTTGCCGTCCGCGTCGGCTGCGACCCCGCCTATATTCCGCTCTACAACGCCCACTACCATGGAACCTGGCCGATCCTGCCGATGATGCGGCGGCTGCAGGCCCAGCCGGTCTTCGTCGACCGCATGCTGGTGCCGCAGGACGACTTCATCCGCACCGAATTCTACAATGACTATGCCCGGCCGCAGGGCGGCCACAGCGGCCTGTACTGGACCGATTTCGGCCGGCACGGCCTGGGGGCGCATCTGTCGCTCTGGCGGTCGCGGCGGCGGCCCGACTGGAGCGACGAAGAGGTTCGGCTGCTGCAGCACATCGGGCCGCATATCGGCCGGGCGCTGAAGATCCAGGGACGGCTCGGCGCCGCCGGCACGCGCAACGGCGACGCGGCGTCGCTGCTGGCGCCGCGCGAACGGGACTGCCTGGCCTGGGTCGCCCGCGGCGCCTCCAGCAAGCAGGCCGCCCAGCGCCTGGCGCTGTCGGTCTACACCGTCAACGAATACGTCGCCTCGGCGATGCGCAAGCTGCAGGCGGCCAGCCGCAGCGAAGCGGTCGCCATGGCCGTCAGCCTCGGGCTGCTCGATGCCTGAGTCTGGTGCCGCGATCGACGGGCGCGAGCTGACCGGCCTGATCGGCCAGTCCTATGACGCCGCGCTGGGGGAGGATGGCTGGGAAGCGGTGCTGGGGCACCTGGCCCGGCTGCTGGGCGCCGACTCCGCCGTGACCCTGCATCCGACCGGCACGCCGATGCCGACGGATGTCGCGGTCCGGATCCAGTCCGACCTCGGCTACGTCCCGCTCTACAACGCGCACTATCACCGGACCTGGCCGATCCTGCCGATGCTTTCGCGGCTTCCGGCCGGGTCGGTCTTCGTCGACCGGATGCTGGTGCCGCAGGACGACTTCATCCGCACCGAGTTCTACAACGACTATGCCCGGCCGCAGGGCCGGCACAGCGGCCTGTACTGGGCGGATGCCGACCGGCACGGCCTCGGACTCCACCTGTCCCTGTGGCGGTCGCGGCGCCGCCCCGACTGGGGCGAGGCGGAGATCCGGCTGCTGCGGCATATCGGACCCCATATCGGCCGGGCGCTGAAGATCCAGGGCCGGCTCGCCACGCCCCGCGCCCGCAGCGGCGGCATGCCGTCGCTGCTGGCGCCGCGCGAGCGCGACTGCCTGGCCTGGATCGCCCGCGGCGCCTCCAGCAAGCAGACGGCCCGGCGCCTGGCCCTGTCGGTCTACACCGTCAACGAATACGTCGCCTCGGCGATGCGCAAGCTGCAGGCGTCCAGCCGCAGCGAGGCCGTGGCCAACGCCCTCAGCCGCGGCCTGCTCGATCCATAGCCTCGGCCCGCAATCCCCCAATCCTTGGGGGTTGAGACGACCTTCCCATCCCGAGACAATATCCGCAGTCGATCCCTTGTCCCGGCGGCCGGCCGGCAACGGCGATGCGCGGCCGGAGCCGCGCCGCGGCCCGGGATCCGAACGGGGATCTTCCATCGACACGCGCCGGCCGCATGCGGCGACCGGCGGAGCGGCCGTGCCCGGCCGCGAGTCAGGAGCACTCGATGCCTGTCCTTCCCGGCGGCGATGCCGCCAACGACAACCAGCCGGTCCGGGCCGCCGGCCGGCCTTGCCTGCGCCTGAACCTGGTGCCCGACCCCTGGTCCGTCGACCACCCGGCGGCAGCGACGGCCGCCTGGATCGGGGAGATCTGGTGCGACCGGATCGAGAGCCGCCCCGCACCGGATCTCCGGCTGATGCCGACCATACCGGACTAGCGGTCGGCGCCGCTTCTCCACCCGATCCGCATCCGACCTTCCACGACCTGATGACGGCCTGCCTGCGCGGCAGGCGCGAGAGAAAGGATTCACCATGGCGACACGATTTGGTGCCGCGCTGATCTGTGCCGCCCTGCTGACGGGCACTATGGCCCTGGCGCAGGACGACGCGCAGACCGTCCCGGCGCTGTGCCGGACCGTCGGCGGCACCGGCAGCCTGGAGGCCGAGCTGCTGTTCGGCCGCAACATCCAAGACAAGGGCACGGTCTCCGACTCGCAATGGTCCGATTTCCTGGGCCGCGAGGTCACGCCGCGCTTTCCGGACGGGCTGACGGTGTTCGAGGCCAGCGGCCAATGGCGCGACGGCGAGAGCGGCCGGATCGTGCACGAGCCGTCCTGGATCGTGATGATCCTGGCGCCGAACACGCCGGACACGCTGGCCCGCCTGTCCGAGATCCGGACCGCCTACAAGGCCCGGTTCCAGCAGCAATCGGTCGGCCTGACGCTGTCCCAGACCTGCGTCGACTTCTGACAGGAGGGACGACATCGAGCACTGCTCGATCCGGACAGGCTTCCCACCCTCTACCGACTCAAGGAGAGATGCTTTGAAAACACGATTCACGACCACTCTGCTGGTGACCGTGGCCCTGGCGGCGCTCGCCGCCCACGCCCCGGCAATGGCCGAGGTGAAGCTGGGCGTGGCCGGACCGCTGACCGGCCCGAACGCGGCGGTGGGCGAGCAGTACCGCCGCGGTGCCGAGGCTGCGGTCAAGGCCCTGAACGCCGCCGGCGGCGTCGACGGCGAGCAGATCACGCTGGTCTATGGCGACGATGCCTCCGACCCGCGCCAGGGCGTCGCGGCCGCGAACGAGCTGGTCGGCGAAGGCGTGGCGGCGGTGATCGGCCACTACAACTCCTCGGTCTCGATCCCGGCCTCGACCGTCTATGCCGAGGAAGGCGTGCTGCAGATCACCCCCGGCTCGACCAACCCGCAGCTGACCGAGCAGGGCGTCGAGACCGTGTTCCGCACCTGCGGCCGCGACGACCAGCAGGGCGACGTCGCCGGCCGGTTCCTGGCCACCGCCTACAAGGGCCGCAAGGTCGCGGTCCTGCACGACCAGACCACCTACGGCAAAGGCCTGGCGGATGCGACCAAGGCGCGGATGAACGGCCTCGGCCTGACCGAGGTGCTATACGAAGGCATCACCGTCGGCGAGCGCGACTTCTCGGCCGTGGTGTCGAAGCTGAAGGCGGCGAATGTCGACGCCGTCTTCTTCGGCGGGCTGCACAACGAGGCCGGGCTGATCCTGCGCCAGATGCGCGACCAGGGTCTGAAGGCGCAGTTCCTCTCCGACGACGGCACCGTGTCGCAGGAGTTCTGGGCCATCACCGGCCCGGCCGGCCAGGGCGCCCTCGTCACCTTCGGGCCGGAGATGCGCGACCAGCCGCAGGCCAAGGACGCGGTCGCCCGGTTCCGGGCCGAGGGTTACGAGCCGGAGGGCTACACCCTCTACACCTACGCCGCCGTCCAGGCCTGGGCCGCGGCGGCGCAGAAGGCGGGGTCGGTCGACGGCGCCAAGGTCGCCGTGGCGCTGCATGACGGCAGCGCCTACGACACGGTGATCGGCCCGCTGACCTTCGACACCAAGGGCGACCCCGCCGGCGGCAACTACGTCCTCTATGTCTGGCAGAACGGCAAGATGGTGCAACTGACGGACGCGCAGGTGGCAAAGCTCGGCCAGTGAGGCCGGCGCCGGAGGCGTCCCGCCTCCGGCGCTCCTACGCCGCGAAATCCTCGATCCGGTCGGCCGCGGCGCGGTCATAGCCGCGGCTGGCCTCGAGCAGCTGGCGCGTATAGGGCTGGGTCACGGTGCCGTCATGCAGCTGGGCCGCGGTCAGCGTCTCGACGATGCGGCCCCGGTTCATCACCGCCAGCCGGTCGCACATCACCGACACCACGGCGAGGTTGTGGGTGACCAGCAGATAGGTCAGCCCGCGCTCGGCCCGCAGGCGCTTCAGCAGGTTCAGGATCTCCGCCTGCACCGAGACGTCGAGCGCCGAGGTCGGCTCGTCCAGCAGCAGCACCCGCGGTTCCAGCACCAGCGCCCGGGCGATGGCGACGCGCTGGCGCTGCCCGCCCGACAGCTGGTGCGGATAGCGGAAGCGGAAGCTGGGGCCGAGCCCGACCTCCTGTAGCACACGCTCCACCCGTGTATCGCGCTTGTCGAAGCCGTGGATCGCCAACGGCTCCATCAGCGTCGCATCCACGGTCTGGCGCGGATGCAGCGAACCATAGGGGTCCTGGAACACCATCTGGCACAGCTTGAAGAAGCCCTTGTCGCGGCGCCGCCCCTGCTCCCGCCCGTCGACCGCGATCCGGCCGGTCCAATCCCAGTTCAGGCCGGACAGCGCGCGCAGGATGGTCGATTTGCCCGAACCGCTTTCGCCGACCAGGCCGAAGCTCTCGCCCCGCGCCACGGTCAGCGAGGCGTCGCGCACCGCATGGATGTCGTCGAACATGACGTCCAGCCCGGTGATCGCGATCATCGCATCCATGCTCACGCCTCCAGCCAGGCCGGGTCGCGCTGCAGCACCGGCAGGAATGGCCGGGTGTCGCCGATCTGCGGCAGCGATTCGAGCAGGCCCCGGGTGTAGGGATGCTTCGCCTGGTGCAGCTCGGCCGCCCTGCAGCTCTCCACCACCCGCCCGGCATACATGATCAGGATGCGGTCGCAGAAGCTGGCCACCAGGTTGAGGTCGTGGCTGATGAAGATCAGCCCCATGCCGCGCTGGGTCACCAGGTCGTCGATGATCGCCAGCACCTGCATCTGCACGGTGACGTCGAGCGCCGAGGTCGGCTCATCGGCGATCAGCAGGTCCGGATCGGGGATCAGCATCATCGCGATCATGATGCGCTGGCCCATGCCGCCCGAGACCTCGTGCGGGTACAGGCCCCACACCCGCTCCGGGTCGCGGATGCGCACCGCCTCGAACATCTCCAGCACCCGGCGCCTGGCCTCGCGGGCGGAGGCGCGCTTGTGGATGCGGTAGGCCTCGGCCACCTGCTCGCCCACCGTGACCACGGGGTTGAGCGAGAATTTTGGGTCCTGCATCACCATCGAGATGCGGCGGCCGCGGATGGCGCGCATCTGCCGCTCGCTCTGGCGCTGCAGGTCGATGCCGTCGAACACCAGCCGGTCGGCCCGGGCCCGGCCGGGCGAGCCGACCAGCCGCAGGATCGCACGGCCGGTCATCGATTTGCCGGAGCCACTTTCGCCGACGATGCCCAGCTTCTCGCGCCCCAGGGTGAAGCCCATGCCGCGCACGGCGCGCACCGGGCCCTTGGCGGTGTCGAAGGTGACCGAGAGGTTCTCGACCTCCAGCAGCGGGCGGCTCAAGATTGCCCCCCCTGCTTCGGGTCGAGGATGTCGCGCAGCCCGTCGCCGAGCAGGTTGAAGCCCAGGCTGACCACGAAGATGGCGATGCCGGGCATGGTCGCGACCCACCACTGGTCGAGGATGAAGCTGCGGCCCTTGGAGATCATCGCCCCCCATTCCGGCAGCGGCGGCTGGGCGCCGAGGCCGAGGAAGCCGAGGCCCGCCGCGGTCAGGATGATGCCGGCCATGTCGAGCGTGACCCGGACGATCACCGAGGACAGGCACAGCGGCACCACATGCCGGGCGACGATGCGGGCGCTGGAAGCGCCCTGCAGCCGCACCGCGCTGATGAAATCGGCGTTGCGGATGGTCAGCGTCTCGGCCCGGGCGATGCGGGCATAGGGCGGCCAGGAGGTGATGGCGATGGCGATGATCGCGTTCTCGATGCCGGGGCCGAGCGCGGCGACGAAGGCCAGAGCCAGGATCAGCTTCGGGAAGGCCAGGAAGATGTCGGTGATGCGCATCAGCACCGCATCGACCCAGCCGCCGAGATAGCCGGAGACCGTGCCGATCAGGAGGCCGACCGGCGCCGCGGTGATCGCCACCAGCACGACGATCAGCAGCGTCAGTCGGGTGCCGTAGATGATGCGGGACCAGATGTCCCGGCCGAGTTCGTCGGTGCCGAGCCAGTGCGCGGCGCTGAAGGGTTGCAGCCGGTCGGCGAGGTCCTGCTCGATCGGCGACTGGTGGGCCAGCAGCGGCGCGATCGCGGCGGCGACCAGCAGGGCCAGCACGATCACGAGCCCGACCATCGCCAGCGGATTGCGGGCGAGGCCGAGCCACAGCAGGTACAGCCGCCCGAGCCGGGCCTGGCCGCGCGAATGCGGCGTGTCGGACAGCAGCCAGCCGCGCCAGGTTTCGGGCCTCGGCAGGGTTTCGGAGGAGTGGGTCATCGCTCGCCCCTGCCCTGCATCCCGAGTCCGTAGGTTGGGTTCGCGAATGCGAACCCAACATCCCGCCGAAGCCCCTGTTGGGTTCGCTTGCAGCGAACCCAACCTACGCGGGGAGAGAGGGGACAAGAAAAGTGCGATCCCATGAATTCCAAGCGCCCCGTCATCGCGCCCTCGGGTCCAGCACGCGGTACAAGAGGTCGGACAGCATGTTCAGCCCGATATAGACGGCGCCGACCACGATGGTGCCGCCGAGCACCGCGTTCATATCGGCGTTGAGCAGCGAGTTGGTGATGTACTGGCCGAGGCCCGGCCAGGCGAAGACCGTCTCGGTCAGCACCGCCCCCTCCAGCAGCCCGGCATAGGACAGCGCCACCACGGTCAGCAGCGGCACGCGGATGTTGCGGAAGGCGTGGCGCCAGATCACCGCCCGCTCCGACACGCCCTTGACCCGCGCCGTGGTGACGTATTCCTGGCGCAGCTGGTCGAGCATGAAGGACCGCGTCATCCGGCTGATATAGGCGAGGCTGTAATAGCCCAGCAGTGCCGCCGGCAGCAGCAGGTGGTCGATCGCGTTCCAGAACACGTCCCATTCGCCGGCCAGCGCGGCATCGAGCGTGATCACGCCGGTGACGGGATCGACGAGGCCGTCATAGAACACGTCGAGCCGCCCAGGCCCGGCCACCCAGCTGAGCTTGGCGTAGAACAGCAGCAGGCCGACCAGGCCGAGCCAGAAGATCGGCACGGAATAGCCGATCAGCCCGACCACCCGGACGAGATGGTCGGGCCATCGGTCGCGATGGACCGCCGCCATCACCCCCGCCGGGATGCCGAAGACGATGCCGAACAGGACGCCCAGCGTCGCCAGCTCCAAGGTCGCCGGGAACACCCGGGCGATATCCTCGAGCACCGGGCGCGAGGTCAGCACAGAGGTGCCGAGATCGCCCGACAGCACGTCGCCGGCATAGCGGGCGAACTGGTCCCAGAGCGGCTTGTCCAGGCCGAGCTCCAGCCGTGCCTTCTCATAGACGTCGCGCGGCGCCCGGTCGCCGACCACGGCGAGCACCGGGTCGATCGGCACCACCCGGCCGATGAAGAAGGTGACGAGAAGCAGGCCGAAGAAGGTGGTCGCCAGCGAAGCGACCACACCGGCGATGCGGAGGGCGAGCCCACGCCGGCGACGGCGGCGGGCGCCGGGCCGGGCGGGGGCCGGCACCGGCTGGAGGTTGGTGGCGGTCACGAGGTCACGACTTCCTGCCGGTCCAATACTGGTTCCTGTCATAGGTCGCCGACCAGGTGAGGCCGGTGACCGGTTTGCGGCTGGCGATCACTTCGGACAGCTGGAACATGAAGGCGAAGGGCGACGCCTGCTGGTGGCGGCGCTGGATGTCGGCATAGATCTGCGCCCGCTTGGCGCCGTCGGTCTCGAGCACGGCGCCCTGGGCGGCCGCGGTCAGGGCCGCATCCTGCCAGCCATTGGCCCAGGCCTGGGTCTTCGAGGCCGTGGCGTCGCTGTTGTCGCTGTTGACGGCGAAGGTCCCGGCATTGGAATCCGGGTCCTCGTAGTCGGGGCCCCAGCGGCCGATATAGATCTCGTGCTTGCGGGCGCGCTGCTTGGACAGCACCTGCCGGGCGTCGCCCGGGATCAGTTCCACGGCCACGCCGGCCCGGGCGAAGCTGGCCTGGATGGCCTGGGCGATGTCGATATAGGGCGACTGGTTGATCACATCCATCGTGGCCTTGAACCCGTCCGGCAGGCCGGCCTGGGCCAGCAGCGCCTTGGCCTGGTCGACGTCGAGGGTGAAGGGCGCGTCGTCGATCGCCCCCAGCATGCCGGCCGGCACCAGGCTCTGATGGACCGTGGCGAGGCCATGCATGATGGTCGCGACGATGCCGTCATAGTCGATCAGGTATTTCAGCGCCTGCCGCACCTCCGGCTTGTCGAAGGGCGGGTGCAGCACGTTGAAGCTGACATAGAAGATCGACATCTTCTGCACCGGCTCGAGCGTGATGTCGGCATTGCCTTGCAGCGACTTCAGCTGGTCCGGGGTCAGGTTGCGGGCGACGTCGACATCGCCCTTCTGCAGCAGGAGCAGCCGGCTCGAGGAGTCCGGCACATGCCGGATGAAGACCCGGCGGAACCCCGGCCGGCCCTGCCAGTAGCCGTCGTTCCGGTCGAGCGCCAGCAGCTCGTTCGGCTTCCAGGAGGCCAGCTTGAACGGGCCGGAGCCGGCGGAATGGGTCTTCAGCCACTCATGGCCGAAATCGCCATTCGCCTCATGCTCCTGCACCAGCTTGCTGTCGACCACGGCGGTGACGGTGGCGGTCAGGCAGTTCAGCACGAAGGTCGGCGCATAGGCCTTGTCGGTCCTGAACACCAGCGTCCGGTCGTCCGGCGCCGTGACCATCCGGTCGACATTGTCCGCGGTCAGCCCGAACTGGCTGACGATATAGGCCGGCGCCAGGTTCAGCTTGATCGCGCGCTGCAGCGACCAGGCCGCATCCCGGGCGGTCAGCGGATTGCCGGAGTGGAACGTCACCCCGTCACGGATCCTGAAGGTATAGGTCCGGGCGTCGTCCGACACCGTCCAGCTTTCGGCCAGCAGCGGCACGAGCTTGCTGGAGTCGGTGCGGTCGTAGCCGATCAGCCGGTCATAGACCTGGGCCAGGTACTCGGTCGACGATGCCTCGAAGATCTCGGCCGGGTCGAGCGAGACCAGGTCGTCGATCACCCAGGCCTCGACCAGCGTGTCGGGCGGCGTGCCTGCCCTGGCCGCGACGCCAGAGCAGGCGATCGTCGCCGCGAGGATGCCGCAGGCGAGCAGCTTCAGCACGGTTCCGGATCCTCGCTGCGGCTCAGGACTTCTTGCCGGTCCAGTAGAAGTTGCTGTCGAAAGCCGGGCCCCAGGTGATGCCCTCGACGTTCTTGCGCATTGCCGGCACCTCGGTCTGCTGGAACATCACCGCGAAGGGCGAGATCTCCATGTGCTTGCGCTGCAGATCCTCGTAGATCTTCGCCCGCTTGGCGCCGTCGCGCTCGGTCACCGCGCTCTGCGCCAGCCTGGTCAGATCCGCATCCTGCCAGCCATTGCGCCAGGACAGCGTCTTCGACTTGGCGTCGGCGCCGTTGTCGACGTTGATGGCGAAGGTCTCGGCGTTCGAGTTCGGGTCCTGATAGTCGGTGCCCCAGCGGCCGATATAGATGTCGTGGTTGCGGGCCCGGTACTTGGTCAAGGTCTGCTTGTTGTCGCCGGGGATGATCTCGACCTGCACGCCGGCCTGGGCGAAGGTGCCCTGGATCGATTGCGCCATGTCCATCGACGGCGAGGCGTTCCAGACGTCGAAGGTGGTCTTGAAGCCGTCCGGCAGCCCGGCCTTGGCCAGGAGCTCCTTGGCCTTGGCGACGTCCAGCTTGAACGGCTGGTCGGCGATCTCGCCCAGCATGCCCTGGGGGATGAAGCCCTGATGCTTGACGGCGATGCCGCGCATGAAGCTGTTGGCCATGCCGTCATAGTCGATCAGGTATTTCAGCGCCTGCCGCACCTCCGGCTTGTCGAAGGGCGGGTGCAGCACGTTGAAGCTGATGTACCAGACCGAGCCCTTCGGCGCGTTCTCGAGCTTGATGTCGGGGTTGCCGTCCAGCGACTTCAGCTGCTCGGCGCTGAGGTTGCGGGCGACGTCGACATCGCCCTTCTGCAGCAGCAGCATCTGGGTCGCCGCTTCCGCCACATGGCGGATGAAGACGCGGCGGAAGGCCGGCTTGCCCTGCCAATAGTCGTCGTTGCGGTCGAACACCAGCGACTCGTTCGGCTTCCAGGACTGCAGCTTGAAGGGACCGGAGCCGGCGGAATGCGTCTTCAGCCACTCATGGCCGAAATCGCCGTTCGCCTCATGCGCTTTCACCTCCTTGCTGTCGACCACCGAGGCGACGCCCGAGGTCAGGCAATTCAGCACGAAGGTCGGGGCGTAGGCCTTGTCGGTCTTGAACACCAGCGTCCGGTCGTCCGGCGCCGTCACCATCTGGTCGACATTCTCGGCCGTCAGCCCGAACTGGCCGAGGATGAAGGCCGGCGACAGGTTCAGCTTGACCGCGCGCTGCAGCGACCAGGCCGCATCCTGGGCGGTCAGCGCATTGCCGGAGTGGAACTTCACTCCGCTGCGGATCTTGAAGGTGTAGGTCAGGCCGTCGTCGGAGACGGTCCAGCTCTCGGCCACGCCGGGCAGGATCTTGCTGACGTCCTTGACGTCGTAGCCGATCAGCCGCTCATAGACCTGGGCCTGGTACTCGGCCGCCGAGAACTCGAAGATCTCGGCCGGGTCGAGCGAGATGATGTCATCGATCTGCCAGGCCTCGACCAGAGTGTCCTTCGGTGTCTCGGCCATCGCTGGAAGGCTGGCGCAGGCCAGGATCGTCGCTGCGAGTATGTTGCGGGTGAAACGCTTGATCACGTTTTCCCCTCCCTGTTCGTTATGAAGACCACGGAACGGTACCGGGCGGCCCATCTTCCGGGCCGCGTCGAACCGGAGTCAAGCCGCAGTCCCGGGCGCCCGGGTAACGTTCCCTGCGGCGGCATCCTGCCATCAAAAAAATTTTGATGGCAGCTAAATTCCGACTAGGCTCGCTGACAACAATGGGGGGCTCATGGCGGGGGACGCGGCAGCAGAGACAGCCGAGGCACGGGCGGCCGTGCCGCATCTCGGCCGGGCGATCCGGGCCCGGCGCCGCGCGCTCGACCTCACCCTCAAGGATCTTGGCCTCCGCAGCGGCCTGTCGGTCGGCTTCCTGTCGCAGCTGGAGCGCGACCTGGCGACGCCGTCGCTGAGCGCCCTGTCGGGCATCGCCGGCGCCCTCGGGGTGCCGCTCGACGCCTTCCTGGCCGCGCCGCGCCCGGCGAGCGGCCTGACCCGCCGCGGCGAGCGGCCGGTCTTCGCCATCGGCGACGCGCCGCCCGACCGGATCCGCTACGAGCGGCTGAGCGCCGCCTTCCCCGGCCAGGCGCTGAACGCCGTGCTGGTGCATGTGCCGCCCGGCTACGCCTCGGAGGCGGTGCAGCATGAGGGCGAGGAGATCGCCTTCGTGCTGGAGGGATCGCTGCTGGTCGGCATCGGCGAGGAGAGCATCCGCCTGGATGCCGGCGACAGCCTGCACTACCCGGCCGGTCGGGCGCATCGCTGGAGCAACGCCCATGACGGCTGGACCCGCGTGCTGTGGACCGGAACGGCCCCGATCTTCGACCGACTGCGAGACGAGTCATGACGACACTGACCGACCCGAAGGTTGCCCAAGCCGTGGCGGCATTGGCCGCGGCCCAGGCGGAGCCGGGCCAGCCCCAGGCGCTGTACCAAACCGCCGACGCCGCCTATCGGTCGCTGCTCGGTCACCGGCTGTTCACCATCATGGCGCTGCGCGCCGACACGGCGGAGGCCGAGCGGGTCTACACCAACGACGACGCCGCCTATCCGGTCACCGGCCGCAAGCCGATGCAGGAGAATCGCTGGTCGGCCCAGGTGATCGGCCGGCGCGAGGTGTTCCTGGCCCGCACCCTGGCCGAGATCGCCGAGGTGTTCCCGGACCACGAGCTGATCGGCTCGCTGGGCTGCGGCGCGGTGCTGAACTTCCCGGTGGTCTATGACGGGAAGGTGCTGGGCACGGTCAACGTGCTGGATGCCGAGGGCCGCTACGACGAGGCCGCCGCCGAGCGCGGCCGCTGGCTGGCCCCGCTGCTGGTTCCGGCCCTGCTGGCCGGCTGACGGAATCGCGAACAACGAACAGGGAGACAGAAACAATGCGCAGCCTACCGTCCTTCCTCCTCGCCGCCGCCCTGCTGGCGCCGCTGCCCGCCGCCGCGGCGACGCCGGCCGATGCGCTGGTGGTGGCCAAGAACATCGACGACATCGTCAGCCTGGACCCCGCCCAGGCCTACGAATTCACCTCCGGCGAGATCGTCACCAACACCTATGACCGGCTGGTGCAGTACGAGGCCGAGGACATGCAGACGCTGGTCGGCGGGCTGGCCGAGAGCTGGAGGGTGTCCGACGACGGCAAGACCCTGGCCTTCAAGCTGCGGCCGGGCGTGACCTTCCAGAGCGGCAACCCGGTGCGGCCGGAGGATGTGGCGTTCTCGCTCGCCCGCGTGGTCAGGCTGAACAAGGCGCCGGCCTTCCTGCTGACCCAGCTGGGCTGGACGCCGGAGAATGTCGAGCAGATGGTGCGCAAGACCGGCGATGCCGAGGTCACCGTCACCACCACCGGCAGCTTCGCCCCCAGCTTCATCCTCAACGTCCTGGCGTCCCGCCCCGGCTCGATCGTCGACGAGAAGACGGTGACGGAGCACGCCAAGGACGGCGATCTGGGCAATGCCTGGCTGGGCCAGAACTCGGCCGGCACCGGGCCGTTCGCGCTGCGCGCCTACAAGCCGACCGAGTCGATCATGCTGCGCGCCAACCCGGCCTATTTCCGCGGCGCCCCGGCGATGAAGTCGGTGATCTACCGCCATGTCGCCGAGCCGGCGACCCAGCGCCTGCTGCTGGAGGCCGGCGACGCCGACCTGGCGCGCGACCTGACGCCGGACCAGGTGGCGGCGCTGGAGGGCAAGGACGGCATCGCCATCGGCACCTACCCGCAGGCCGCGGTGCATTTCTTCAGCCTGAACCAGAAGGTCGAGGCGCTGCAGAACCCGAAGGTCTGGGAGGCGGTGCGCTATCTGGTCGATTATGACGGCATGACCAAGAGCTTTCTGCGCGGCCAGATGAAGATCCACCAGGCCTTCTGGCCCGAGGGCTTCCCCGGCGCGCTGAACGACACGCCGTTCAAGCTCGACGTCGCCAAGGCCAAGGCCCTCCTGGCCGAGGCCGGCGTCAAGGACGGGCTGACGATCAGGATGGACGTGATCTCCAGCCCGCCCTTCACCGAGATCGCGCAGTCGCTGCAGGCGACCTTCGCCCAGGCCGGCATCACGCTGGAGCTGGTGCCCGGCACCGGCAGCCAGGTCATCACCAAGTACCGCGCCCGCAACCACGAGGCGGTGCTGCTGTACTGGGGCCCGGACTTCATGGACCCGCATTCCAACGCCGGCGCCTTCGCCTACAATGTCGACAATGCCGACGGGTCGCCGCAGAGCACCACCACCTGGCGCAACAGCTGGCTGGTGCCGGAGCTGAGCGCCGAGACCGAGGCGGCGCTGAAGGAGCGCGACGCCACCAGGCGCGACGCGATGTATGTCGACCTGCAGCGCAAGGTCCAGGCCTCGTCGCCGATCGTGATCATGTTCCAGGCGGTCAGCCAGGTGGCGATGGCGAAGTCCGTGCAGGGCTACGTCAACGGCGCCACCAGCGACCAGATCTACTACCGGCTGGTGACCAAGAAGTGAGCAGCACCATCGAGACCGAACGCCTGGTCCTCCGCCCGCACCGGGCGGAGGATTTCGACGACCTCGCGGCGATGTGGGCGGATCCGGGGGTGACCCGCTTCATCGGCGGACGCCCCTCGACTCCCGAGGAAAGCTGGGCCCGTCTGCTGCGCTATGGCGGGCTTTGGTCGCTGCTCGGCTTCGGCTATTGGGCGGTGCGCGACCGCGCCACCGGCCGCTTCGTCGGCGAGGTCGGCTTCGCCGATTTCCGCCGCGGCCTGGGGCCGGATTTCGACGGCGCGCCGGAAGGCGGCTGGATCCTGGCGCCCTGGGCCCAGGGCCGCGGCCTGGCCGGCGAGGCGGTCCGCGCCGCCCTGGCCTGGGCCGACGCCCGCGGCTGGGCCCGCAGCGTCTGCATCATCGACCCGGACAACGCCCCGTCGCTGCGCCTGGCCGGCGCCTGCGGCTATCGCGAGATCGGCCGCATCACCTACAAGGACCATCCGGTCGTCCTGCTGGAGCGGCCTATGCCGGGCCAACGGATGAGTTAGACTTGGGACCCTGGCTGGAGGCCAAAATGCCATCGAGCTTCACCGTCAAGCACGCGGCCGGCTACGAGCAGCTCATGGGGCGCTGGAGCCGGAAGCTCGCGCCCCTTCTCATCGAATTCGCCGGTCTGGAGGATGGCGAGCGGGTTCTCGACGTCGGCTGCGGGACGGGCAGCCTGACCTTTGCGCTTCCGCGGGTGGCGGCGGTGCAGGAGGTCATCGGGATCGACTACTCGCCCGTCTTCGTCGAGGAGGCGGCACGGCGCAACAAGGATCCACGCATCAGCATCCGGCAGGCGGACGCCTGTGCGCTTCCTTTCCCGGACGGCAGCTTCGACCGTGCGTTGTCGCTTCTGGTTCTGCACTTCGTGCCCGACGCGGCGAAGGCGGTCTCGGAAATGCGCCGCGTGGTCCGCCCGGGCGGTGTCGTGGCCGCAGCGGTCTGGGACCATCTCGGAGGGTTGCAGTCGATGCGGATGACATGGGACACGCTCGCCGCGCGGAGCAGTGCCGCCCGCGAGGCACGCAGCCGATATTTCTTCCAGCCGATGATGCGGCCCGGTGAAATGAGGCAATGCTTCATCGGGCAGGGCCTGCTGGACGTGCAGGAGACGTCGCTGACGATCCGCATGGATTATCGGTCGTTCGACGACTACTGGGAGCCGATCGCCGCGGGCGAAGGCCCCCTGGGCAAGTTTGTCTCTGCGCTGAGCCAGGCCGACCGCGCCGAGGCCGATGCCGCCGTCAGGGCCGCCTATGAGGGCGGCCAGCCCGACGGCCCCCGGTCCTTCGCCGCGGTCGCGTGGGCCTGCCGCGGCGTCTGCCCGACCTCCTGAGAGGCGATCGGCTGCGACCGCCCCCTCGCCGATCAGAACCGGTAGGTCAGGTTCAGCCGCACGCTGCGGCCCGGCTCGGTGTAATAGCGCAGCGGCTGGGTCGGGTCGTCCGGCACGTTCAGCGCGTCGTAGTATTTCCGGTCGAACAGGTTGAACACGCCGGCCTGGATGCGCACGCCGTTCAGCCGCTCCGGCTCCCACCAGCCGGTCACGTCGACGATGGCGTAGCCCGGCGCCTTGAACTGCGTGTCCTCCTCGACCTTGTCGCGCTTGGTCGCCATGGTCACCGAGGCGTCGGCGCCCCAGCTGGCCGCGTCGTAGCCGAGGCCGAGGATGGCGCGCAGCGGCGGCACCGAGTTCAGATAGACGTCCGCCCCCTCGTCACGGCCGACGGCCCAGGCCAGCGACGCCCAGCTGCGCCAGCCGTCGCCGAAGCGCCAATGCGCCGCGGCCTCGATGCCGTAGATCCGCACCCGGGCCCGGTTCTCATAGGCGCTGACGCCGAGCGGATAGGTGCCGGACGGCACCCCGACGCTTTCGGGGTCGACGTCGACCGCGTCGATGAAGTTGCGGTACCAGTTGTCGAACCAGGTGATCGAGCCGCCGAGGTCGTCGTCGCCGAGCCGCGCCCCGATCTCGTAGCCGCTGCTGGTTTCCGGCTTCAGGTCCGGGTTGCCGAGCCGCAGATAGGTGCCCGCGCCGCCATAGTTCAGGTACAGCTGGTCGGCGGTCGGCGCCTTGAAGCCCTTCGCCCACTGGGCATAGAAGGTCACCTCCTCCAGCGCCTGCCAGGACACCATCACCTTCGGCGACAGCGCGCTGTCGGACGACGATGACGGCAGGTCGCCGGCGTTCGGCCCGACATTCGCATTGTCGCGATAGGCCGCGGTCTCCTGCGGGTTCAGCTCGTACCAGTCGAAGCGCAAGCCCGGGGTGATCTTGACCCGGCCGCCGAACAGCGCGATCTCGTCCTCGGCGTAGAGGCCGACGGTGTTGCCCTGCACCTCCGGCATGTCGGCCTGGTTGCTGTGCAGGAAGTCGCACAGCCGCGGGCCGAAGATCGGCGGCCGCGTCGTCGGCGTCGTCGGGCAGTTGTCGACGCCGCCGGAATGCTGCTCGACCCCGATGTGGTAGTACTCGCCGCCGAGGGTCAGCCGGTTGGACAGGCCGGCCAGATCGATCGATTTCTCGGCCTCGCCGTTCAGGCCCCACAGCGTCTGCTCGATCCGGTTCCGGCGCTCGTAGCGGCCGCTGGGATAGCCGTACTGGAACGGGTCGCCCGGGATGATGCCGGCGCGGGAATCGACGCTGCGCAGCCCGTCATTGCCGTCGAGCCGCTCGGTCTGCAGCCAGTACAGCGTCAGATGCGCCCGGTCGAGCAGCCCGCCCGATTTCGGCGCCGTGTAGTCGTAGTCGATCGAGGCGCGCTTGCGCTCGGTGCGCTCGATGCCGTCGTCATGGCCGATCAGGTAGCTCTCGCCCGGCCCCTGATCGGTCCTGATGTCGAGATTGTCCTGGCGGCGGAAATACTCGCCGGTGAAGCTGAGCCTGTGGCCGCCTTCGAAATGATGCGCCAGCTTCACCAGGACGTTCTGCTGGTCGTAGTCGTCCGGGTTCGGCTTGGTGCGGTCGGCGCCGTATCCGCCGACATCGCCGCGATTGTCGAATTCGTGGCCGATGCGGAAGCCGCCCTGCAGCATGAGATAGGTCTCGCCGCCGATACGGCCGGCGACGGCGGCGCTGCCGCCGACGCTGTCGTCGTCGCCCTGGTACCCGAACTTGGCGATGCCGCCATAGTCGCGGCCGTCGACCAGCAGGTCCTCCGGATCGAAGGTGCGGAGCGCCAGCACGCCGCCGAGAGCGCCCGAGCCGTAGCGGCTGGAATCGGCGCCGCGGATGACCTCGACCTTGGACAGGGAGTCGAAGTCGAAGCTGCGCAGCCCGCCGCGGACGTCGCGGGCGCCGTCGTTCAGATAGGGCAGCCGGATGCCGTCGATCGTGGTCAGCACCCGGTCGCCGTCCAGGCCGCGGATGTTGATGCTGTCATTGGCGCGGTTGAAGTTGATCCCGGCGTCGACGCGGCGGCCGAGGTCGGTCCAGCTGCGCACGAAGCGCTGGTCCAGCTCCTGCCGGTCGGTGGTGTCGGTCCAGGCCGGCTGGTCCTCGGCCGCGGCGCCGGTGACCGGGATCGGCTCCAGCTGCAGTGTCGCCCCGGCCGGCGCCGGCTGGACCGTCCCGGCCGCCGGCTCGGTGTCCGGCCCCGACTGCGCGATGGCGGCCCCGCCGCCCAGACTGAATGCCCCCAGCGCCACACCCAGGCGCAGTGCGCCGCGAACCCTTCCGACCATGCCGATTTCCCCCAACTCCGCGAAAACGAGTCCGGCGGCTGGGGGGCGATCCGACCTGGCGAAACCGGGGTGGCGGCACGGCATCCGGCTGTGCCGATCCCGCGCGACCGGCTGTGAGTTATCCGCGGCGGCGCCGAAACGTCAACAATATTCTGCAAATCATTCTCAATCTCACTTTATTCAGCAGAAATCAGATTCGAAAAGCATCAACGGAACCTTTCAACGCCTTCGGCAAGAGAAATCGTCCACAACATTCTTAAGAAAACCCAGCGAAGCGACATCTCTCTGCAACAAACCTTGGCTACGGTCCGCCGACATTTGAACCAGCGCCATTGCCAACGCCGCAACCCCGGGGGATTCGCGGCGCAGGGTGGCGCTGTCCCTTGTGCATGTCCGGCGATCACTGCCTTGGCGCGACCGGAGCGCCGGGATTCTCTTCGGGGGGCCGAAATGACGTCCGAGAACAGGCGCGATTTCCTGAAGATGGCCGGCGCCTCGGCCGGCGGCGCCGCCATGCTGGCGATGTTCCCGCCGGTGATCCGCCAGGCCCTGGCGATCCCGGCGAACAACGCCACCCGCTCGATCCGGGACGTCGAGCATGTGGTGATCCTGATGCAGGAGAACCGGTCCTTCGACCATTACTTCGGCACCTTCACCGGCGTCCGCGGCTTCGGCGACCGCTTCACCATCCCGCTGCCCGGCGGCCGCTCGGTGTTCCAGCAGTCCAACGGCACCCGGGTGGTGATGCCCTATCACCTGGACCAGCGCCGCGGCAACGCGCAGCGTGTGACCGGCACGCCGCACACATGGGACGACGCGCACGAGGCCTGGGCCGACGGCCGGCTGTCCGAATGGCCGCGCTACAAGCAGAACCAGTCGATGGGCTACTACAAGGAGACCGAGCTGGAGTTCCAGTTCGCGCTCGCCAACGCCTTCACGCTCTGCGACGCCTATCACTGCTCGCTGCACGGCGGCACCAACCCGAACCGGCTGTTCCACTGGACCGGCACCAACGGCCCGACCGGCGCCGGCGTCGCCGCCGTGGTCAATGAATGGACCGATCTCGGCCCGTCCGGCCAGGGCTACGGCTGGACCACCTATCCCGAGCGGCTGCAGGCGGCCGGCGTGTCCTGGAAGGTCTACCAGAACCTGCCGGACAATTTCGGCGACAACCCGCTGGCCGGGTTCAAGCAGTACCGCCGGGCCAACGAGGCGGTCGGCAACCTGCCCAACGGGCTGCCCTTCCTGCCGTGGCGGCCGGCGCAGGACCAGGCCCAGCCCCTCTACAAGGGCGTCGCCAACACCATGCCGCTCAGCGGGCTGCACACGCCGCTGAGCAACCGGCTGGCCGAGTTCCGGGCCGACATCCAGGCCAACCGGCTGCCGCAGGTGTCCTGGGTGGTGGCGCCGGCGACCTATTCCGAGCATCCGGCCCCGTCCAGCCCGGTGCAGGGCGGCTGGTATGTCCAGGAGGCCCTGGCCGCGCTGGTCGCCAACCCGGATCTGTGGAGCCGCACCATCCTGATCGTCAATTTCGACGAGAATGACGGCTTCTTCGACCACGCACCGCCGCCGGCCGCCCCGTCGCGCAACCCGGACGGCAGCTTCGCCGGTGCCTCCACCCTGGCGGATGCGGCGCTGGCGCCGGAATACTTCACCCATCCGAAGCCGCCGGGCAGCACCGACCAGCCGCAGCCCGACGGCCGGGTCTACGGCCCCGGGCCGCGCGTGCCCTGCTACGTCGTCTCGCCCTGGAGCCGCGGCGGCTGGGTCTGCTCCGAGACCTTCGACCACACCTCCGTGCTGCGCTTGCTGGAGGCGCGCTTCGGGGTGCACGAGCCGAACATCGGCGCCCATCGCCGCGCCATCTGCGGCGACCTGACCTCGGCCTTCGACTTCGTCAATCCGAACACCGACCGGCCGCCGGAGCTGCCGAACCGGACCAAGGTCGCCGCCGACCTGATCCGCCTCGGCCAGGCGCTGCTGCCGCAGGTGGCGGTGCCGGGCGAGGCGGCGCAGCAGCCGCCGCAGCAATCGCCCGGCCTGCGCCCCTCCCGCGCCCTGCCCTACGAGCTGGGCGTGGCCGCCGAGGCCGGCAGCGGCCGGGTCCGGCTGCGATTCGCCAACACCGGCACGGCCGGCGCCGTGTTCCATGTCTATGACCGGCTGCATCTCGACCGCGTGCCCCGGCGCTACACGGTCGAGGCCGGCAAGTCGCTGGCCGGCGACTGGGCGACCGATGCCGATTTCGGCCGTTACGACCTGTGGTTGCTGGGCCCGAACGGCTTCCACCGGCACTTCACCGGCAACGTCGCCGCGCTGGGCGCCGGCAAGGCGGCGCCGGAGGTGGCGGTCGCCTACGACAAGGCGGCCGGCGGGCTGGCGGTGCGGCTGACCAACCGCGGCGGCCGGGCCTGCGTCTTCACCGTCGCCGCCAACGCCTATCGCGAGATCGAAGGATCGCCGCGCCATCCGGTCCCGGCCGGCGGCCAGGCGACGCTGCGCCTGCCGCTGCTGGCGCAGGGGCGGTGGTACGACGTCACCGTCCGGATGGAGGGCGACGCCCTGTTCGCCCGCCGCTTCGCCGGACGCATGGAGGACGGCACCCCCAGCGTCTCCGACCCGGCCTTCGGCCAGCCAGGCACAGCCTGACGCGGCCGGCCCCCACGGCCGGTGCGGGAGAGGCCTGCCCGGTCATAAGAATAAAATCTTAAAGCCAGGAGAGTCCTGAGATGACATCCGAAAGCAGGCGCGACTTTCTGAAGATGGCCGGTGCCGCGGCCGGCGGCGCCGCGGCGCTGTCGATGTTCCCGCCGGTGATCCGCGACGCGCTGGCCATCCCGGCGCACAACGCCACCCGCTCGATCAAGGATGTCGAGCATGTGGTGATCCTGATGCAGGAGAACCGGTCCTTCGACAATTACTTCGGGACCTTCCCCGGCGTCCGCGGCTTCGGCGACCGCTTCACCATCCCGCTGCCGAACGGGCGCACCGTGTTCCAGCAGTGGAACGGCAACCGGGTGGTGATGCCGTATCACCTGGATGCGAAGAAGGGCAACGCCCAGCGCGTCAGCGGCACCCCGCACAGCTGGAACGACACGCAGTCGGCCTGGGCGAACGGCCAGATGAACCAGTGGCCGCTGTTCAAGCAGAACCAGTCGATGGGCTACTACATGGAAGCGGAGGTTCCCTTCCAGTTCGCCCTCGCCAACGCCTTCACTCTCTGCGACGCCTATCACTGCTCGCTGAACGGCGGCACCAACCCGAACCGGCTGTATCACTGGACCGGCACCAACGGCGCGACCGGCGCCGGCGTCGCCGCGGTGGTGAACGAGTGGGACGATTTCGGCCCGTCCAGCCTGGGCTACACCTGGACCACCTATCCGGAGCGGCTGCAGAAGGCGGGCGTGACCTGGAAGGTCTACCAGAACATCCCGGAGAATTTCGGCGACAATCCGCTGGTCGGCTTCAAGCAGTATCGCCGCGCCAGCGAGGCGGTCGGCAATGGCCCGACCGGCGCACCCTACGTTTCCTGGACGCCGGCCCAGGACCAGGCGCAGCCGCTGTACAAGGGCGTCGGCAACACCATGCCGAAGAGCGCCCTGACCACCCCGGCCAGCAACCGGCTGGAGGAGTTCCGGGCCGACATCCAGGCGGGCCGCCTGCCGCAGGTGTCCTGGGTGGTGGCGCCGGCGACCTATTCGGAGCATCCCGGCCCGTCCAGCCCGGTGCAGGGCGCCTGGTACATCCAGGAGGTGCTGTCGGCGCTGATCGCCGACCCGGACCTGTGGAGCCGCACCGTCCTGATCGTCAATTTCGACGAGAATGACGGCTTCTTCGACCATGTGCCGTCGCCGGCCGCGCATTCGCTGAACCCCGACGGCAGCCCGGCCGGCGCCTCGACCCTGTCGGACGACAAGCTCGCCTTCGAGCGCTTCAACTACCCGGTGCCGCCCGGCACCACCGGCCAGCCGAAGCCGGACGGCCGCGTCTTCGGCCCCGGACCGCGCGTGCCCTGCACCATCGTCTCGCCCTGGAGCCGCGGCGGCTGGGTCTGCTCCGAGACCTTCGACCACACCTCGGTGCTGCGCTTCCTGGAGCGGCGCTTCGAGGTTCAGGAACCGAACATCCCGCCCTATCGCCGCGCCGTCCTGGGCGACCTGACATCGGCCTTCAACTTCTACAACCCGAACGGCGAGCGGCCGCCGCGCCTGCCGAGCCGGACCAAGGCCGCGGCCGACGCCGTCCGGGCGCAGCAGGAGACGCTGCCGCAGGTGCCGGTGCCGTCGGAGACCACCCAGGCTGCGCCGCGCCAGGCGCGCGGCATCCGCCCGTCCCGCGCCCTGCCTTATGAGCTGGCCGTCGACGCCGAGGCCAACGACAATCGGGTGCGGCTGAGCTTCGCCAACACCGGCGCGGCCGGCGCCGTGTTCCACGTCTATGACCGGCTGCATCTCGACCGGGTGCCGCGGCGCTATTCGGTCGAACCCGGCAAGTCGCTGGACGGCGAATGGACGACCTCCCCCGACTACGGCAAGTACGACCTGTGGGTGCTGGGGCCGAACGGCTTCCACCGTCACTTCACCGGCACCGTCGTCGCCGGCGGCCGCAAGGCCGTGCCGGAGATCGCGGTCAGCTACGACAAGCGCGCCTGCGGCCTGATCGTGCGGCTGGCCAACCGCGGCAGCACCCCCTGCGTGTTCACGCTGAAGGCCAACGCCTACAGCCTGTTCGATCTGCCCTGGCGCCAGCTGGTGCTGCCGCACGGCCAGTCGACCGCCTATCTGCCGCTGCTGCTGTCGGGCCGGTGGTACGACTTCACCGCGCGGGTCGAGGGCGACGCCCTGTTCACCCGCCGCTTCGCCGGGCGCATGGAGGATGGCAACCCGAGCGTGTCCGATCCCGCCATGGGCGAGGCGAACCTGGCCTGATGGATCGTCCCGCGCCGGTCTTCGGGCCGGCGCGGGGGCTTCCCCGTCCGCCGTGTCGTGCTCGGCGGAGCGAACCGACAGGTGAGGCTGGCTGCGCCGACACGGCGTCAGGGAGCAGACCTCTGATCCCTTGAGATTTCTAATGTCGTCCGGAGTGTCGCTCTGCCATGTAGCGACCTGGCGGCGTCCCGAGCGCCTTCCGAAACATGGTCACGAAGCTCGGCACACTTTCGTAGCCCAGGCCGGCAGCGACCTGTTGGATCGAAGCACCGCCCGCCAGCCACTTCACGGCAAGCATGACGCCGAGTTGCTGGCGCCAGCGGCCGAAACTCATGCCTGTTTCCCGGCTGATCATTCGCGCCAAGGTCCGCTCGCTCAGACCCGCCCGCTTCGCCCAGATGTCCAGCGTTCCCCGATCCGCCGGCGATGCCATCATCAGATCGACGATCCTGCGGAGACGGGTGTCGGTCGGCATCGGCAGATGAAGGTCCTCGACCTGCGCCGCCGCGATCTCGTCGAGAAGCACCGCCACCAGACGCGAGTTCGCGCCGCCTTCGTCATAGAGGCCGGGCAGATGCGCGGAGCGAATCAGAAGTTCGCGCAACAGCGGTGTCACCGACACGGCGCAGCAGACCTCCGGCAGACCCCGGCTGACAGCGGGGTCGATGAAGGCGGCGAAGCCTTCGAGCGCACCAGTCACCTTGATGGCGTGGAGCGCCCCGCCGGGTATCCACACGGCGCTGCGGGGCGGCACGATCCACAGCCCACCCTCGACCTCGCAGCTGAGTGCGCCGCGCTGCACGAACAGGACCTGTCCCTTCGCATGCCGATGGGGGGCCAATTCGATTCTGCCAACCTCGGCCATCGCTGCGCCGAAGGTCACGACCGGACGGGGCACCTCGTCGGGATCAATCCAGTCGGGAGTGCCGCTCAGGATGGGCATGGTCCGCCTTCCGGCAGGAGGCCGACATTGGCTGGATTGAATAACACTTTGTCCAGGCTTCGGAATGACGCCAAGGCTTGCTTCCTTTATCCGATCGATACGGACCAGTCGAGACCCCTGCGGCTTCCACGATCGGGAAAGGAATCCTCGTGAATTCGCTGAGCAGCGGGCATCTCGCCCAGATTTTGGGCAAGCTTCACCAGGACGCCGAAGCGGCGGATCGGGACCACATGACCGAAGTCATGGCGGACATCGAGGCCTCCGGCATGACGCTGGAGCGGGTGATCGCGGACCATCTCGCCGAGGAACGGGTGGACTATCGGGCGGTCTATCGCGGCCGCGCCGACAATTTCCTCGCCATCTCGCCGGCATGTGGCCGATTCCTTTACGTGATCGCGCGCGCCTGCAAGGCGACCCGGATCGTCGAGTTCGGCACATCGATGGGGATTCTCGACGATCTATCTCGCCGCCGCGCTCCGGGACAATGGCGGCGGCCGACTCATCGGCACGGAACTCGAGCCCAACAAGGTGGCGCGGGCACGCGCCAACCTCGATACGGCGGGCCTTGCCGATCTGGTGGATATCCGCGAAGGCGACGCGCTCGAGACGCTCCGGGATGTCGGCGGCGACGTGGATCTGCTGCTGATCGACGGCGCATTCACCCTTTACCTTCCGGTGCTCAGGCTGGTCGAACCCCGGTTGAAGCCCGGAGCGGTGATCCTCGGGGAAAATGCTTTCGAGCCGGGCTATCTGGACTATGTCCGCAATCCCGCGAACGGTTACGTTTCGCAACCGCTTCCGATCGACGAAGGTCGTGGCAACGAATTCACCTTGAGGGTCGCATGACCCTCGGGATGGGATCGCCCGAACGCCCGACGAGCAGGGCTCCTGGCCGGCTGAGCAGAGCCTTGGTGCGCATGTTCATGAGACATGTGACCGTCGCCGCATGTGAGACGATTGCCGACCGCTTCAGGCTGATCACGCTGGACGGCCCGGCGCTCGCGGGCGTCGCATGGAAGCCCGGACAGAAAATCCAGATAGCGATGGGCTCGGCGTTCGTGGCGCGAACCTACACGCCGATCGAATGGGACGCGGTTGCCGGCCGCACCCGCATCCTCGGCTACGCGCATGGCGACGGACCGGGAAGCACGTGGGTTCGCGACCTCGAACCGGGCGATGAATGCGACATCTTCGGGCCGCGCCACTCGCTGGATCTGAGCGCCGCGGCAGGTTCGCTCGCGATCCTCGGTGATGAAACCTCGATCGGGCTCGCGCACGCGCTCCTGCACCGAGATCGGGCGGGAGCGGTTGTGTGCCGCTTCGAGGTCGATGATGCCGAGGCCAGTCGCCGTGCCATGGTGCATCTGGGACTCGATGATGCCGTGCTGTTCGGCAGGACGGAGGGCGACGCGCACCTTGAGGATATGGAAGCGACGCTCCCTGCGCTTGTCGCCGCCGGCGCCACCTTCGTGCTGACCGGGAAAGCCTCCACCATTCAGCAGCTCCGGCAGGGGCTGAAACACCAGGCTGTTCCCGCCACGCGCATCGTCGCCAAGGCCTATTGGGCACCCGGCAAAGCCGGCCTCGATTGAGCGTGGAACAGGCGAGGCCGCGCGAGGCGCCTGCCCGTCACCACTCGAACACGTCGGTGCTCACCCGCTTGCCGACCAGCATGGCGTCGGCGACCAGGCGCAAGGGCGCGCCGTCGACGTCGCTGCGGCGGGCGTCGAGCAGCGTTGCAAAGTGCTCGTAGATCCGCTCGTACTCCTCGCTCGGCGCCTCGGTCACGACCGTGCCGCCGACCGACAGCGCGCCGCCGCCCCTGAACAGCCGGGCCGGGCGGCCATCCGCCGTCTCGATCGTCATGTGCCACTTCTCGTCGCCCTGCTCGCGCCAGTCGAAATCGGCGGTGAGGGTGGGCGCCGCCGGGTCGGTGCTGCCGAAGACGAGCTGGGCCGCGATCGGCGTCTGCCGGTTGGCCGGATAGGTGAGATCCGCGCTGCGGACGAAGGGGGTGAACGGCAGGATGCGGGTGAAGATCGACAGCGCGTTGATGCCGGGGTCGAACACGCCGAAGCCGCCGGGCGCCCATACCCAGTCCTGGCCCGGATGCCATTTCCGGACATCCTCGCGCCATTCGATCCGGACCGAGCGCACGCCGCCCTCGGCCAGCAGGTCCCGCGCCGCCTCCACCGCCGGGTTGAAGCGCGAATGCCAGGTGGCGAACAGCACCCGGCCCCGGGCTTCGGCCGTGGCCTCGAGGTCGGCCAGCTCGGTCAGCGTCGCCGCCGGCGGCTTCTCCAGCAGCACGTCCTTGCCGGCCAGCAGCGCCTCGCGGGCGAGGCCGTGGCGCACCTCCGGCGGGGTGTTGACCGCGACGATGCCGATGTCGGGCCGGGCGGCGTAGAGCTCGGCCGGGGTGCGGTAGCTGGGCACGCCGCCATGGCTGAGGCCGCGCGTGCTGACCACGGCCGCGAGCTCGAAGGCGCCGCTCTTGTCGATCACCGGCAGGTGCTGGTCCTGGGTGATCTTGCCGAGGCCGATGACGGCGATCTTGTGCGTGGCCAAAAGTTCTCTCCTCGTCTCAGCGCGTCTTCTCGCCGCCCGCCGCGACGATCACGGCGATGATGATCAGGCCGGTCAGCACCAGCCGCAACCCGGTTCCGGTGCCGAGCGCGTTCAGCATCGTCACCAGCAGGAACAGGAACAGCGAAGCCCCCCACAGCCCGGGCAGGTTGGCCCGGCCGCCGGCGACGCTGGTGCCGCCGATCACCACCACGGCGATCGAGTTCAAGAGGTAGTCCTTGCCCATGTCGAGCGAGGCGCCGCCGAAATACCCGGCCATCAGCGCCCCGGCCAGGCCGGCGAAGCCGCCGGACAGGGCGTAGGTCAGGAAACGGGTGCGCTCGACCTTCACCCCGGCCAGATGGGCGGCGCGCGGATTCTGCCCGACCGCCAGCACCGACCGGCCGTAGATCGTGCGCTGCAGTACCACCGCCATGACCGCGGCCAGGGCGAAGCCGGCCACCGCCATCACCGGCACGCCGGCCACCTGCCAGGTGGTGAAGGCGGCGAAGCCCTCGGGCGGGGAGATGCGCAGGCCGCGGCCATAGGCGATGGCGACCGACTGGAACACCAGGCTGGAGGACAGGGTGGCGATGATCGGCGGCATGGCGAAGCCGCGGATCAGGGCCCAGTTGGCGATGCCGACCGCCAGGCCGGCAGCCAGCGCCGCGGCCAGGCCCGGCAGGATCATGCCGTCCTGCCCGGCCATCACGATCATGGCGACCGAGCCGGACAGGGCGATGTTGGACGGGATCGACAGGTCGATGTTGCCCGGCCCCATCGCGATCACGAACATCTGGCCGATGGCGACGACGACGAAGAACACGCCGAAGCTGAGCGCGGCGGTCAGCACCTGCCCCGCGCCCTCGCCCGCGGCGATGGCGACCACCGCCAGCCACAGCAGCGCGGCGCCGACCCAGGACCACAGCCAGGGCCGGTCGGACGTCCAGGCCGAAACTCGGGTCATCGCGGCCGCCTCCGGCTGGTCAGGGCCCTGAGGGCCAGGACGATGATCAGGATCGCGCCCTGGGCGCCGATCTGCCAGTCGGGCGAGATCCGCATGAAGGTCAGCAGCGATCCGGCGAGGGTCAGCACCAGCGCGCCGACCACCGCCCCGACCGGCGACACCCGGCCGCCCACGAAGTCGCAGCCGCCGAGGATGGCGCCGGCGATCGACAGCAGGGTGTAGCGCTGGGCGATGTTGCTGTCGCCCGAGGTGGAGAGGCCGAGCAGCGACAGCCCGGCCAGCAGGCCGAACACCCCGGCCAGGGCGTAGAGCCCGACCCGGATCCACAGCAGCGACCAGCCGGCCCGGGTGATCGCCTTGGGGTTGCCGCCGGCGCCGCGCAGCACCGCGCCGAGGGCCGAGCGCATCAGGAACAGGTGCACCAGCGCGGCCAGCGCGATCGCGACCAGGATCGGCAGTGGCACGAAGGGCGGCTTCCAGCTCATCGCCGCGCGCAGCCAGGCCGGGCTGGCGCCGCCGGGCGAGGGCAGCACCAGGATGGCGAGGCCGAGCCAGACGAAGCTCATGCCCAGCGTCACCACCAGCGACGGCACGTTGCGCCAATGGATCAGCGCGCCGGCCGCGGCATAGGCCAGGACGCCGCCGGCGAGCACGGCGATGCCGAGCAAAGGCTCATTGACAAGCCAGGTGGCGGCGACGCAGGTGACGAAGCCGACATAGGCGCCGATGCCGAGGTCGAGGTCGTTGACCGTCAGCATGCACATCTGCGCCAGGGTGGCGAACATGATCGGGATGGCCAGGCCGAGCATCAGGTTCAGCCCGAGATAGCTCATCGTCCTCGGGTTGATCAGGAAGATCGGCACCAGGATCGCGACCAGCGACAGGAACGGCAGCAGCGCCCGCCAGGTCGAGGCGCGCGTCAGCGGCGCGGACCAGCGGGCACGCGGGCGGGGCAAGGCGAGATCGGTCATGAGGCGCGGCGCTCTTCTTCCGCGAAGGAGGCCTGGAGGACGGCGGATTCGGTCAGCTGCGACCGGCTGAGATCGGCGACGATGCGGTTGTTGCGGAACACATAGACATGGTCGCAGTGCTCCAGCTCCTCCATCTCCGTCGTGTACCAGAGGAAACAGCGGCCCTGCTGCGCCTGGGCCCGCACGAGCCCGTAGACCTCGTGCTTGGTGCCGACATCGACGCCGCGCATCGGATCGTCCATCAGCACGGTGTCGGCGTCGCAGCCCAGCGCACGGGCGAACAGCGCCTTCTGCTGGTTGCCGCCGGAGAGGGTGAGGATGCCGCCGGACAAATCGGAGGCGCGGATGCCGATCCGCTCCTTCCACTCCCGGCCCAGCGCGGCCTCGGCGGCGGGCGAGATCAGGCCGAAGCGGCGCAGCGCCGTCAGCGAGCGGATGGTGATGTTGCGCTCGATCGACCACAGCGGGAACACGCCCTCGGTCTGGCGGTCGCCGGCGACGAAGGCGACGCGGCCGCGCACCTCCATGCCGCGACGCAGGCCGAAGCGGGACCCGGTGGCGGCGTCGTAGACCCGCTGCAGCAGGCGGCTCTGGCCGTGCCCGGCCAAGCCGGCGAGGCCGATGATCTCGCCCTCGCGCGCCACCAGCTCCAGCCCTGTTCCCGGCGCTGCCGGCACGCGCACCCGGACCGGCGCCGACCGGTCCGCTTCCGCCCGCGCCTCGGCGGCGGCGGAGGCGGCATGGCCCATGGCGGCGACCAGGCCGGGCTTGTCGATCTCACCCGCCGCCCAGGTGCCGACCACCCGGCCGTCGCGCATCACCACGATGCGGCCGGCGGTGGACAGGATCTCGCCCAGGATGTGGGTGATCAGGATCACCGACAGGCCTTCGGCCACCCGCCGGCGCACATAGTCCAGCAGTTGCCCGGCGGCGACGGCATCGAGCGAGGAGGTCGGCTCGTCCAGGATGACGAGGTGCAGCGGCGCATCCGTCACGCTGAAGGCGCGGGCGATCTCGACCATCTGGCGCCGGCCGATCGACAGGTCCGCCACCTCGGCCTCCGGCGCGATGCCGTGGCCGGGAAAGATGCGGTCGAGCGTGCCGATGATCAGATCGCCGGCGCGGCGGCGCCACCCCGGGCCGGTCAGGCCGGGATGGGTGATCCGGGCGTTCTCCGCCACCGTCAGGTTGGGGCAGAGCGACAGCTCCTGGAACACGCAGCGGATACCGAGCGCCTGGGCCGGGCCGATGGCGTAGCGGCCGGTGCGGTCCTCGCCCAGCACGGTCAGCCGCCCCTCGTCCGGCGCCAGGGTGCCGGCCAGGACGTTCATCAGCGTCGACTTGCCGGCGCCGTTGTGCCCGGCCAGGCCGAGGCACTCGCCAGGCGCGACCGCGAGGTCGACCCCGCCCAGCGCCCGGACCGCCCCGAAGCTCTTGGCCACCCCGGCGAAGTTGACGATCGGTACAGAATTCATGTCCGGATGCTCAGGATCAGGATTCCCGTATCGACCGACTTCGGGTCGTAGGTTGGGTTCGCGAAAGCGAACCCAACATCCCGTCCGAGCCGTCGCCAGGGGCCTTGTTGGGTTCGCTTGCAGCGAACCCAACCTACGAGGTTCTCGAGAAGAGAGGCCATATGCTCTGACCTGCGCTTACCCCTCGGTCGGGGTCGCCGGCAGGTCCTTGCCGCCGACGATGGCGTCGATCAGCTTGACCGTCCAGTCCTGCGGGTAGGTGGCGTTGGTGACGCCGCCCTCGGGCGTGTGGGCCAGCCAGTAGTCGAGCTTCGCCTGCTCCACCACCACGGTCGGCAGCCGCAGGTCCTTCGGCACGTCCTTGCCGGCCAGGATCTGCTGCGCCACCCAGAAGGCGACCTGGGCCGAACCGGGGGCGATCGACAGGCTCATCGTCTCATAGCCGCTCGCCGTCTGCTCCTTCCACCACTTCAGCTCCTCGTAGCGGTTGCCCATGATGATCAGGGGCACCTTGCGCCCGGCGGCCTGGAAGGCCTGGGCAGCGCCGTAGCCGTCGCCGCCCTGGGTCACGACCGCGTCGATCTGCGGCAGGGTCGGCAGGATGCCGGCGACCTCGCGCTGGGCCACGGTCTGGGTCCAGTCGCCATGCACCGAGCCGGCGATCGAGAAGCCGGAATGGGCCTTCACACCGGCCTCGATGCCCTTGTGGATCTCGTCGTCGACGAAGACCCCGGCCAGGCCGCGGATCTCCAAGAGCTTGCCGCCCTGCATCCGGCCGGAGAGATAGTCCATCTGCGCCTTGCCCATGCCCTCGAAATCGATGGCGATGCGCCAGGCGCAGGGCTCGGTGACGATGCCGTCGAAGGAGACGACGACGATGCCGGCGTCGCAGGCTTCCTTCACCGCGCCGTTGACCGCGGTCGGCGAGGCCGCGTCGATCACGATCGCGTCGTAGCCCTGCAGGATCATGTTCTGGATCTGCGCCGCCTGGTCGGTCGGCGAGTTGTCGGCGGTGGTGAAGGCCGGGGCCTCGGCCACCAGCTTCTTGTCGACCGCGGCTTTGGCGACCTCGTCCCAGCTCTTCAGCATCGCCTGGCGCCAGGAATTGCCGGCGTAGTTGTTGCTGAGTGCGATCTTCTTGCCCGAGGTGTCGCCGGTGGCGACGCCGTCCGCCGCATGAGCCGGCACCGCGGCGACGCCGCACAGGAGCGCCGCCAGCGCCCAGTTTCTCACACCACGCATGGACCAGATCCTCCCGAAATATTCTGTCCGGACTCGCGTCCGGCGGCGGCACTATGGGATTGATCAGACAAATTGACAAGCACTCGACCAATAGAACAAATGTGCAACCTGGGATGCCGACACCGCCCGCTCTATCGGAACAAGATTCCCATCCACATGAAATTTTCATACTCCAAAAAAAATAATTCGGAACCTGTTCCTTCGTGACGCATTTCCGGCGCGGCAGGGTGCGGATCTCGTTCCCACGGCGATTTGGGCCCTCGCCTTGCATTGCAATGGGGGAGACGATCGAGTGAGAATTCTGTCCATCGCGGCGCTCGCCGCTTTCGGCATCGCGGCCTCGGCGACAGCCTGGGCCCATGGCACGCTGGAGATGCCGATCAGCCGGGTCTATGCCTGCTACCAGGAAGGGCCGGAGAGCCCGAAATCCGAGGCCTGCAAAGCCGCGAAGACGGTGGCCGGCCCGCAGGCCTTCTACGACTGGAACGGGGTGCGTCAGGGTGACGCCGGCGGCAACCACCAGCAGGTGGTGCCGGACGGCCAGCTCTGCTCCGGCGGCGGCGCGGAGTTCCGCGGCCTCGACCTGGCCCGTCCGGACTGGACCAAGTCGTCGATCGTCCCGACCGGGGCCGGCGACTACACCTTCGTCTGGAAGGCGACGGCGGCGCATGCGACCAGCTATTTCAAGTACTTCGTCACCAGGAACGGCTGGAACCCGAACGCACCGCTGAAGTGGAGCGACCTGGAGGAGTTCGCCTCCGTCCCGGGCTCCGCCGCGCAGAAGGTCGGCGACCAGTACCGGATGACGGTGAAGCTGCCGCAGGGCCGGAAGGGCGACCATGTCATCTACGGCGTCTGGCAGCGCGCCGACAGCCGCGAGGCGTTCTACGCCTGCTCCGACGTCAAGTTCCCGGGCGACGGCACGCCGGTGCCGACCACGGGCTGGGAGGACCAGGGGCCGCTGATCGCCAACAGCGACCTGTCGGCCGGCAGCACGGTGACGCTGCGCGTCTTCGACCCGTCCGGCCGCGATGCCGGCAAGCATTCGGTGACGCTGACCGCCGCGACCGGCAAGGCGGCGATGTGGCCCTACACCCTGGCGCAGAAGGTGAATGCGGAATCGCAGATCTTCCGGATCGGCGTACTGCAGTCGGGCTCCGGCACCGCCAGCATCGTGCCGGCGCAGTCGGCCACGGCCAACCGCCTGTATCTGAGCAAGGCCTATCCCGGCTACAGCACCGAGATCGACAAGCAGGCGCCCAGCGGGGGCGGCGGCACCGGCAGCTGGGTGGAAGGTGGGACCTATACGGTCGGCCAGACCGTGACCTATCAGGGCCGCAGCTACCGCTGCCTCCAGGCGCACACCGCCTGGGTCGGCGCCGGCTGGACCCCGGCCACCAGCCCGACGCTGTGGCAGGCCGTGTAGCCGGATTCTAGGCCGGCGGCGTCGCGGGCGGGTGCGTCCGCGACGCCTGCAGGTCCTGGATCAGCATCTGCGCCGCGCGGGAGACGGTGACGCCCTTGCGGGTGACGATCTCGAACGGCGCGTCGTATTGCAGGATCTCCGGCAGCAGCGCCCGCAGCCGCCCTTCCGCCACCCAGCCCGCGGCGTAATGCACCGGCAGGAAGCCGAGATAGCCGCCGGACAGCACCAGGATCGCCTGCGCCTCCATGGCGTCGACCGTGGCCGCCGCGGAGGCTTCGGACAGGCCGAGCCGGGTCAGGTCGCTGAGGTTCCAGTAGCCGCGGGTGATCAGCCGCTCGCGCCGGATCTCGGCCAGGAGGTCGAGCGTGTCGGGCGCGTCGAACAGCCGGTGCCCGGCGCCGCAGTAGAAGCGGTGCCGCTCCGGGTACAGCGGCGTGTAGGTCAGGCCCGGGACGCGGCGCGGAAAGCTGCCCACGGCCAGGTCCAGCCGGCCGTCGAGCAGCAGCTTCTCCAGCATCGGCGGGGTGTCGACGGTCAGGTGCAGATGCACCCGGTGGTCGCGGCCGCCGAAGCGGCGCAGCGCCGGGATCACCGGCGCCCCCGGATCGCCGGCGGTGGCGTCGAGGAACCCGACCCGCAGGTCGCCGGCCAGGCGGGCATCGAGGGTCGACGCCTCGCCGCGGAACGCCTCGACCGCGTCGAGCAGGCGGCGCGCCGCGTCATAGACCGTCCGCCCCTTCTCGGTCAGCCAGAAGCCGGAGCGGCCGCGCTCGCACAGCCGGGCGCCGAGCCGCCGCTCGAGCTGCGCCATCTGCGTCGACACCGTGGAGGCGCCGAGGTTCAGCGCCGCCTGCGCCGCGGCGAAGCCGCCGGCGTCGGCCACGGTGACGAAGATCCGCAGCAGCCGCAGCTCAACATCGGAAACGTTCTTCATGCCGACGAGATTACATCGAGAAATTGCGAAGTGAACGTCGTGACGGCGCTATTTTTCAGCGCCATGACATTTGCCATCCTTCCGGCAACGAAACGGTGCTGACGGCGAGGCTTGGCGTGACCTGGACCCTGGATTCCGAGACCGGCGTGCTGCGCGACGTGCTGCTGGCGACGCCGGAGCACTATGCCTGGCAGCCGACCAACAGCATCGCCCGGGCCACGCTGGAGGCCGGATCGGCCTATGACCACCAGCGGGTGCAGGGCCAATACCGGCAGATGGTCGACGCCCTGGAGACCGCCGGCGTCACCTGCCACTACCTCGAGCTCGAGCCGCACCTGCCCTATCAGGTCTACACCAGGGATTCGAGCCAGGTGACACCCTGGGGCCCGGTGGTGACCCAGCTGTTCCGGCCGCAGCGCCGCGGCGAATACGCCTCGGTGATCGAGTTCTACCAGCGGCATGGCGGCATCTGGCGGTATGCCACCGACGGCACGCTGGAGGGGGGCGACATCCACATCATCCGCCCCGGCCTGGTGCTGATCGGCAGCTCCGGCGAGCGCACCAACGAGGCCGGCGCCCGCCAGTTCGCCCGCTGGTTCGAGGCCGAGGGCTGGGAGGCGCGGGTCGAGCCCTTCCCCGAGCATTTCCTGCATCTCGACGTGATCTTCTGCATGGCCGCAGACGGGCTGGCCGTGGCCTGCACCGAGGTGCTGGACGACGGCCTGCTGGACTGGCTGCGCGGCCACCGCATCCGGCTGGTCGACGTCAGCTACAAGGAGGTGATGCGGATGGGCTGCAACCTGCTGGCGCTGGGCCGCGACCGGGTGCTGTCGCCGAAGCACAGCGCCCGGGTGAACGCCGTGCTGCGGGCCGAGGGGCTGACGGTGCTGGAGCCGGAGCTGGACCTGCTGGCGGCCGGCGGCGGCAGCATCCATTGCATGACCATGCCGCTGAAGCGCGATCCGGTATAGTGAGGCGATAGAAAATAGATGCCCAGAATAAGCGCAGCCCCTTTATTGTCATTGCCGGGCTTGACCCGGCAATCCAGAAGATGTCGACAGCCTCTGGATGCCCGGGTCAAGCCCGGGCATGACAATTTTGGTTCAGCGATTGTCCGAAAAGACCTAAATCAGAGCCGATGACGACGCTCAATCCCCTCCTCGCCGCGGTCGCGGCGCCGCCGATCGCCGAGGCCCAGCGCTGGGTCGAAGGCCGCGTCTTCCCGGCCGACCGGCCGCTGATCGACCTGGCCCAGGCCGTGCCGGGCTACGCCCCGCCGGACGCGCTGACGGCGCATCTGGCCGAGCGGCTGCGCGACCCCGCCATGCACCGCTACACCGCGATCCTCGGCCTGCCGGCCCTGCGCGCGGCGCTGGCGGCGCGCTTCGCCCGCTATTACGGCGGCGCCATCGGCCCGGCCAATGTGGCGATCACCGCTGGCTGCAACCAGGCCTTCTGCCTGGCCATGGCGGCGCTGGCCCGCCCCGGCGACCAGGTGGTGCTGCCCCTGCCCTACTACTTCAACCACCGCATGTGGCTGGACGCGACCGGCATCGAGGCGCTGCACCCGGCCTTCCGGCCCGATGCCGGCGGCGTGCCGGATGTCGAGGAGGTGGCGCGCCTGATCACCGACCGCACCCGCGCCATCGTGCTGGTGACGCCGAACAACCCGACCGGCGCCATCTACCCCGCCGAGACGCTGCGCGCCTTCTACGACCTGGCCAAGCGCCGCGGCATCGCCCTGGTGCTGGACGAGACCTATATCGACTTCCTGCCGACCGACGACCGGCCGCACGACCTGTTCGAGGACCCGGACTGGGGCTCGACGGTGGTGCATCTCTACAGCTTCTCCAAGGTCTTCGCGATCACCGGCCACCGCGTCGGCGCCCTGACCGCCGGGCCGGCGCTGATGGCGCAGGTCGAGAAGGCGATGGACTGCGTCGCCATCTGCGCCCCACGCATCGGGCAGGAGGCGGCGCTGTTCGGCTTGGAACAGCTCGGCGGCTGGGTCCAGGGCAACACCGCGCCGATGCGCGAGCGGGCGACCGTGTTTCGCGCCGCCCTGTCGCAGCTGGAGGGCTGGCGCCTGGTCAGCCTGGGCGCCTTCTTCGCCTATCTCGAGCATCCTTTTCCCGAGCGCGACGCGGTCACGGTGGCCCGCGGCCTGGCGCTGGAGCACAATCTGCTGACCCTGCCGGGCAGCATGTTCGGGCCGGGGCAGGACCGGTTCCTGCGCGTCGCCTTCGCCAATGTCGGCAGCGACGCGGCCCCGATCGTCGCCGACCGGCTGACCGCCGCGCTCGCGTCGCCCCGCGACGCCGCTTAGGACATGTCGTCATAAGAAAGCACGAGGAGGTTTCATGACCCGCGAGATCTATCGCTTTTCCCCGAGCCGGCGGACGCTCCTGAAGCTGTCCGCCGCCGGCGCCGCCCTGGCCACGATCGGCCGGGCGCCCTTCGTGCATGCGCAGGAGCGCAGCATCAAGATCGGCACCTATGGCGGCTATTTCGAGGAGAGCTTCGGCAAGCACGTCTTCCCGGAGTTCACCAAGGCCAGCGGCATCAAGGTCGAGGGCGTCGGCGAGCCGACCGGCGAGGCCTGGCTGGTGCAGCTGCAGACCGCGGCCAATGCCGGCGAGGCCCCGGCCGACGTGTCGATGATGGCCCAGGTGGCCATGCTGCGCGGCATCAAGTCCGGCCTGTGGCAGGCGCTGGACCCGGCGAAGATCCCGGGCGCCGAGAAGGTGTTCCCGGAGTTCATCAACAAATACGACGACGGCCGCATCGCCGGCGTCGCGGCTGTGGCCTGGTTCATCACGCTGGTGACCAACACCGAGACCTATGCCGAGGCGCCGACCAGCTGGGCGGCGCTGTGGGACAAGGCGAACGAGGGCAAGCTGGGCCTGATGGCGCTGGCCAGCAACTCCTTCCTGCTGGAGATCACCGCCCACACCCATTTCGGCGGCAACACCGACATCCTGGCGACCAATGAGGGCGTCGAGAAGGTACTGGCCAAGCTGGCCGAGCTGAAGCCGAACGTGTCGCTGTGGTACCGCGACGAGGGCCAGTTCCAGAATGCGCTGCAGTCGGGCGAGATTCCGATGGGCGAGTACTATCACGACGTCACCGGCCTCGCGGTCAAGGATGGCTTCCCGGTGCGATCGACCTTCCCGAAGGAGGGCGGCGTGTCCGATCGCGGCTCCTGGGCCGTCAGCAAGGCGTCGAAGAAGCTGGAGGAGGCGCAGGTCTTCATCGACTTCATGTGCCAGCCGGCGCAGCAGGAGCTGCTGTCGCGCAAGGTCGGCACGGCGCCGATCGTGCCGCGCGAGATGCTGACCCTGTCGGCGGAGGAGTTCGCCGCCGTCTCCAGCGACATCAAGCCGATCATCCCGGACTACGAGCTGTACACCGAGCGCGGCGACTGGGTCGCGGAGAAGTGGACGGCGATGATCACCGGCTGATAGAGAGCGCGCCCCGGCTGCGGAGCCCGTGGCCGGGGCCTTACCTCCGAGACAGGACCCGCGCCGCATGCACGAGCTCCGCCTCCAGGGCATCGCCAAGGATTACGGCCGGGTCACCGCCGTCACCGATGTCGACCTGGCCGTCCCGGCCGGCAGGCTGGTCTGCTTCCTCGGCCCGTCGGGCTGCGGCAAGACCACGCTGCTGCGCATCATCGCCGGCCTCGAATCCCCGACCAAGGGACAGCTGCTGCTGGACGGCCGCGACGTCACCCCGGTGCCGACGCACCAGCGCAACTTCGGCATGGTGTTCCAGTCGCTGGCGCTGTTCGACCACCTGACGGTCGGTGAGAACATCGCCTACGCCCTGCGCATCCGCGGCGCCGACAAGGCGGCGCAGCGCCGGCGGGCGGAGGAGCTGCTGGCCCTGGTGCAACTGCCGGGCGTGGCCGACCGCCACGTCTCGCAGCTGTCCGGCGGCCAGCGCCAGCGCGTCGCCATCGCCCGGGCCCTGGCGATCGACCCCAGCCTGTTCCTTCTGGACGAGCCGCTGTCGGCGCTGGACGCCAAGCTGCGCGAGGCGATGCAGATCGAGCTGCGGCAGCTGCAGCAGCGCCTGGGCGTCACCACCATCCTGGTCACCCACGACCAGCGCGAGGCCATGACCATGGCCGATGTGATCGTGGTGATGGGCCAGGGCCGGATCCAGCAGGCCGGCGCGCCGCTGGAGATCTACCGCCGCCCGGCCAATGCCTTCGTCGCCGACTTCATCGGCACCGGCAACCTGCTGCCGGTCCGGGTCGACGGCGGGGCCCTGCGCCTCGGCGACGCCGTGCTGACCGCGAGCGAGGGGCTGGACGGGCTCAAGCCCGGCGCCGGCGCCACCCTCTTGGTGCGGCCGGAGGAGGTGCAGCTGCGCCCGGCCGGCGAGGCCGGGCCGAACCGGGTGGCGGGCACGGTCGATTTCGTGCGCGATGTCGGCAACTCGGTCGAGGTCTATGTCGACTGCGCCGGCACCCGCCTCGTCGCCGCCGCGGCGCGCAAGGACCTGCCGCCGATCGCCGCCGGCCAGACCGTGACGGTCGAGCTGCCGCCCGAATCCTGCGTGGTGCTGGCGGCATGACCGCGCCGGCCATGGTTGCGGCACCGGCCGAGCCCGCGACGACCCGGAACGCGCCCCGCGGCCTGGTCGCCCGGCTGCCGGCGCTGTGGCCGGCGGCGATGCTGTGCGTGTTCTTCCTGATCCCCTTCGTGATCATGGTGGCGTTCAGCTTCTACCACCGGGTCGAGGGCGGGCTGTACGAGCCGGCCTTCGAGCTGGACAACTACGCCCGGTTCTGGACGCCGCTGTTCACCCGGGTTCTGGGCTTCTCGCTGATGATCTGCGGGCTGGCCGCCGTGGTCTGCGTCACCGCGGCGGTGCCCTTCACCTGGTGCCTCAGCCGCACGCGCCGGCGGGCGCAGGTGGCGTGGCTGGTTGGCATCCTGTCGATCCTGTCGCTGTCCGAGGTGATCATGGGCTTCGCCTGGTCGATCCTGCTGTCGCGGTCGGCCGGCCTGTCCAACCTGCTGGTCACGCTCGGCATCCTCTCGACGCCCGAGGCCTGGACGCCGGGCTTCGGCGCCCTGCTGATGGGGCTGTGCTTCATCGGCTTCCCCTATTCGGTGCTGATGCTGTACCCGGCGGTGAACCGCCTCGACCCCGAGATCACCGAGGCCGCCCGCACGCTCGGCGCCTCGCCGCTGCGCGGTTTCTTCACCGTGGTGATCCCGTCGCTGCGCCAGGCGATCGTGGCGACGGCCATCCTGGTCTTCGTCTTCACCCTCGGCTGCTACGTGCTGCCGCAGGTGCTGGGCAAGCCGGAGCACTGGACCCTGTCGGTGCTGATCACCGACCAGGCGATCTACCAATCGAACGTGCCCTTCGCCGCGGCGCTGGCGGTGTTCCTGGTGCTGGTCAGCCTGGCCTTGATCGGCCTGACCCTGCTGCTCGGCCAGAGCAAGACGAAAGGGGCGCGCTGACCATGGGACGCGTGCTCTCCCGCCTCTACATGGGCCTGATCGGGGCCGTGCTGCTGGCGCCGATCATCGTCATCCTCGGCGTGTCGCTGAACGAGAAGAAGCGCCTGCTGTTCCCGCCGCAGGGCCTGTCCGTCGCCTGGTACGGCGAGATGCTGCAGGACCCGGAATGGGTGGGCGCGCTGAGCAACAGCGTGATCATCGCCGTGCTGGCGGCCGCCCTGTCGGTGTCGATCGCGCTGCCGATGGCCTGGTACCTGTGGCGCTGGAACCCGCGATGGGGCCGCGCCCTCTACACCCTCGGCATCGCCCCCTTCATCCTGCCGCCGGTGGTCTCGGCGCTGGGCTTCCTGATCTTCTGGCAGATCGTCGGGCTGTACGGGCACATCGCCGCCACCATCGTCTCGCACGGCATCTTCTTCGTCACCCTGCCGCTGGTGAACATCGCCCTCGGCCTGGCTTCGATCGACCGGGCGGCGGTGGAGGCGGCGCGCACGCTGGGGGCGGACGAGCGCACGGTGTTCCGCACCATCGTGCTGCCCTCGGTCAGGCCCTACATCATCTCCGGCTACGCCTTCGCCTTCGTGCTGAGCCTGAACGAGTACATCGTCGCCTACATGGTGGCGGGGTCGACGGTGGAGACGCTGCCGATCAAGATCTTCAACGCCCTGCGCTACGGCTACACCCCGGTGATGGCGGCGGTGACCGCGCTGTTCGTGCTGGTGGCGGCGCTGGTGTTCTCGCTGGTCGCCTGGCGCGGCGACCTGCCGCGTCTTCTCGGGGCCACCCGGCCGCCGCGTTGACCTATCCTGCCGCTTCGTTTCCCGATTCGGCGGCCCGACTGATCCATGCTTGCAGCCTTCCTGCGGTGGCACCTGCCAGCCCTTGTCCTCCTGCTGGCCGCCACCCCGGCCCCCGCCGATCCGCTCATGGACGGGTTCGAGGGCGGGCGCATCCCGCCGCAGGTCTGGTCGCCCTGCCGGCGGCCGGAGGGACGCTTCTTCATCGACGACATGCTGGCACGCTCCGGCAAGTACTCGGCCGGCATGGCGCTGCTGCCGACGCCGGACCTGCCGCCCGAGGTGGAGGCGATCAACACCGGGCACCGGCGCAGCGGCTGCATCGATTCCGACACGGACATGGAGTTCATGGCCGGCAGCGACCAGCGGGCCGAGCTGTGGCTGCGCGAGACCGAGGAGAAGGGCACCGACCTCTGGTACGGCTTCAGCTTCCGGATCGACGCGCCGCCGGCGCCCGAGGCCGACGGCCGGCGCCTGCTGGTCGGGCAATGGAAGCAGGCCGGCCAGTACAGCCCGTTCCTCGGCCAGCGCTTCCGCAACCGCAAGTTCTACCTGACGGTGGAGCAGGACGGGCCGGCCCGGCTGCAGCAGTGCCGGGTGCTGGTGGCCTGGGAGGACGGCTACGACTTCTCCGACTTCCCGCCGCATCGGAGCTTCCTGCATGACGGCTTCGACGAGACCGGCGCCAGGCTGCCGCCCGACTACACCGCCGATTGCGGCAGCGATCTCAGCATCGACCGCACGGCGTCGCTGCCCTCGCCCTACGGCGCCTGGGTCGACATGGTGGTCCACATCAAGGTCGACGCGCAGCCGGACGACCTGATCGACGTCTGGGCCAACGGCCGGAAGATCGTCACGGTGCGCGGCCGGCTGGGCTACCGCGACAGCGGCCGGCAGTATTTCAAGATCGGGCCGTATCGCGACCCCGCCGACACTCCGGTCGTGGCCCATCTCGACAATTTCGGCCTGGGCCGAAGCTTCGAGGAGGTCGATCCCCGGCGGTTCGACCAATAAGGCCGAGCGGTCGATTCGATCGCCCTGCTGCTGAGGCCGGCCGCCGCTTGGCCGCGCCCGGCCGCGCGCCTATCCTGCCCGCGGCCCGACACCCCGGGACGATCATGCTCGCAGCCCTGTCGCGGCGGCTTCTGCTGCCGGCCGTCCTGATCCTCGCCGCGGCGCCGGCCGCCGCTGCGCCCCCTGGCGCCGACATCAACGATGGATTCGAATCGGGTCGCATCGATCCGGACATCTGGGCCCCCTGCCCGCGGGCGGAGAACCGCTTCTTCATCGAGGAGTCGTTGGTGCGGTCCGGCCGCTACGCCGCCGGCATGGCCCTGCTGCCGGACGCCACGATGCCGCCGGCCATTCCCTCGGTCGAGGTGCAGCGTCGGCGCAGCGGCTGCCTCGACACCGTGCCGGGCGCGGTGTTCGAGCCGGAGGACGACCAGCGCGCCGAGCTGTGGCTGCAATCGACCGAGCCCCCCGGCGCCGAGAGCTGGTTCGGCTTCAGCTTCCGCATCGACGGGCCGGCCGCGACGGCCGACGGCAACCGGCTCGTGATCGGCCAGTGGAAGCAGAGCGGCAGCCGCAGCCCGTTCCTGGCCCAGCGCTTCAAGAACGGCGCGTTCCACCTGACCATCGAGCAGGCGGGGCCGTCGCCGGGCCAGCAATGCCGGGCGCTGGTGGCCTGGCAGGACGGCTACGACTTCTCCGACTTCCCCGGCGGCACCCGCAGCTTCCTGCATGGCGGCGCCGACGAGCTGGGGGCGGAGCTGCCGGCCGACCGCAGCGCCGAATGCAGCCGCGGCCTCGCCATCGACCGCAAGGCATCTCTGCCTTCGCCCTTCGGCGCCTGGGTCGACATGGTGGTGCATCTGCGCGTCGCCGGCCGGTCGGACGATCTGGTGGAGGTCTGGGCGAACGGCCGGCTGATCGCCGCCGTGCACGGCCCGGTCGGCTTCCCCGGCGGCGGCAACCAGTACTTCAAGTTCGGGCCCTATCGCGACCCGTCGCCGGCGCCGCTGGTGGTGCGGTTCGACAACTTCACCCGCGGCGACGACTTCGCCGCGGTCGATCCCCGGCGCTTCGATCGCTAACGTCGGATCGGGTGGCAGCCTCGGGCCGCCGCCCCATGTCTGTACCGTCGTCCCCTGGCCGCATCGCCGGTGCGGCCCAACCCAGGAGCGTGCAATGAGCAAGCCTGAGAAGATCATCTATAAGGCCACCGCCACCTCGACCGGCGGCCGCGACGGACGGTCCAAATCCTCCGACGGCATCATCGACCTGGCCTTGGCGGTACCGACGGAGATGGGCGGCAAGGGCGGTGCCACCAATCCGGAGCAGCTGTTCGCCTCCGGCTATTCCGCCTGCTTCCTGGGCGCCCTGAAGTTTGTCGCCGGCAAGGAGAAGGTGCAGATCTCGCCCGACGCCTCGGTCAAGGCCGAGGTCGGCATCGGCGAGATCCCGGGCGGCTTCGGCATCGATGTCGACCTGACGGTCTCGCTGCCCGGGCTGGACAAGGCCAAGGCGCAGGAGCTGGTGGAGAAGGCGCACCACGTCTGCCCGTACTCCAACGCCACCCGCAACAATGTCGACGTCCGGCTGCACATCGCCTGACGCCCAAGGGGCCTGACCCGCACCGGCGGCCGGGACCCGATCCCGGCCGCCACGGCCCTCTCTATCCGAAGGCCGCCAGCAGGCGGGCGGCCGCCTGCAGATCCGCGGTCTCCGCACCTTCGGTGAAGCGGTCGAACACCGGCCGCAGCAGCGCCGCGGCCTCGCCGCGCCGGCCCTCGCCGGCCAGCAGCGAAGCGAGATCGGTCGCGGTTCGCAGCTCCCAGGCCGAGGCACCCTGGCTCCGGCTCCAGTCCAGCGACTGCCGGAAGCAGGCCTCCGCGGCTTGCGGCGTCGCCTGCAAGAGCCGTCCCTTTACCCGCAGCAGCTCCGGCCCGTAGACGAGGTCGCCGCGGGCCTCGACCCGGCAAATCGTCTCGTCCACCAGGGCCAGGCCCTCGGCCGCCCGGCCGGTCGCCGCAAGCCCTTCGGCCAGCGCGATCTCGAGTATCGTGGTCAGCACCTCGTAGCGCGCGCCGCGCAGCGTCGCCAGGCCAGCCTGCAGTTCCCCGACACCCGCCTCGGCATCGCCACGGCGGAGCGCCAGCGCCCCGGCGAAGGCCTGCCCGACGGCGAGATAGGGTCCGAGCGAATGGGACCCGGCGCGGGCGGTGAACCAGGCCACATGCTGCTCCGCGCTGCGGAGGTCGCCGGTCCAGAGATAGACGGTGATCGCCCAGATCATGGCGACGGACAGCGTGACCGGATGGTCCATCCGCTCGGCCTCGTGCACGGCGCGGCGTGCCTGCTCCACGGCCTGGGCCGGGTGGCCCTGCAGCCACAGGGTGCGGGCCAGGATGGCGCCCGACGGGTTCTGGCCCTCGAAGCCGAGATGGATCGTGCTGGCCCGCGGCCCGCCCGGCTGGTGCCGCAGCGCCGCCTCCAGCGCCACGCGCGCCCCGCCGAGTTCGCCGGCCAGGTGCAGCGAGATACCGAGCAGGAAATGCGCCAGCGCCGCGGCCGCTGGGTCCTCGACCGAGCCGGCCAGGGCGGAGCCCCGCTTCCCCAGCTCCAGGGCGATGTCGAACGCCCCGGTCCGCAGATGGAACATGTGCAGCGGGCCCAGCACCACCAGCTGGCCGGCGCCGTCCCCGCGGGCCTCGGCGATCGCCAGGGCCCGCTCCAGCGCCGCGCGGGCCGCGTCGCTGCCGCCCTGCAGGAACATCAGCGCCATTCCCAGCGCCGCCTGCAGATGCATCTTCTCGGCGGCGCCGCCAGTGGCGTCGTCGAGGGCGCGGATCGCCCGCTCCGACCAGCGCCGGCATTCGGTCAGCAGCGACATCGCCAGGAAGACCGGCGCCGCCGCCGCGGCCAGCGCGACGCCGAGGCCGGCATCGCCGCCGGGGCCGAAGCACCATTCCAGGGCGGCGCGCACATTGTTCATGGCGGACAGGTACGGCCCCCGCTCCGCCGCGTTCGACAGGGCCGGCCATTCGCCGCCGAGCTGCTCCAGCCAGCGCCGGTAATAGCCGGCGTGGCGCGCGGCCAGATCGGCGCGCTCGGCGTCGCCGGCGATCTGCAGGGCATAGGCGCGCGTGGTGTCCAGCAGGCGGTAGCGCATCATCGCGCCGGCCGGGCGGGTCGCGACCATCGACTTCGCGACCAGGCTGTCGATGGCGGCGAAGAGAACGGCGTCGTCCACGGCCCCGCCGGTCGTCACGCCCAGCGCCGCCTCGATCGTGAACGGGCCGACGAATGCGGCGAGCCGGCGCAGCACCAGGCGTTCCGGCTCCGACAGCAGGCCGTAGCTCCAGTCCAGCGTGGCCTGCAGCGTCCGCTGCCGCGGCGGCGCGTCGCGCTGCCCGGGCCAGGACAGGGGCAGGCGCTGGTCCAGCAGGGCCGCGGTCTGCCGCAGGCCATAGGCCTGGACCCGCCCGGCCGCCAGCTCGATCGCCAGGGCCACCCCGTCGAGCCTGCGGCAGATCTCCGCCACCAGCGCGGCGTCCGCGTCCCCGAGCTCGAGCGGGGCGCCGGCCGCCGCGGCGCGCTCCAGGAACAGCCGGGCGGCGGGGAATTCCCTCGCCGCCGCGGCGGTCAGGCCGGGATCGTCCGGCGGGCTGGCCAGCGGCGCCAGGGGGTGGACCTGCTCGCCCTCGACCCGCAGCGCCTCCCGGCTGGTGGCCAGGATGTGGACCCCGGGCGCGGCCCGGAAGAGGTCGGCGGCGAGGCCGGCCGCGCCGTCGATGACATGCTCGCAGCTGTCGAGCACCAGCAGGAAGCGCCGATTGCGCAGATAGCCGATCAGGCCGGGCGCAGGATCTTCCGACTGGATCGGCAGCCCCAGCATCGACGCCACCGCCACCGGGACCATGCCCGGATCGGTCTGCAGCCCGAGATCGACGAACAGGGCGGCCCCGGCGAAGGACTCCAGCAGCTCATGCGCGACCGCGGCCGCCACGGTGGTCTTGCCGACCCCGCCGGGGCCGGTGATGGTGACGAAGCGCGCCGCGGCGAGCTGGGCCGACAGCGCCCGCACGCTCTCCTCCCGCCCCACCATCCGCGCCAGCCGCGCCGGCAGGAAGGTGGCGCCGGTGGCGGCGGCGCCGGCCGTCGCTGGCCGGTCCGACGCGCCGGAGGACCGCAGCACCGGCGCGACGAAGCAGTATCCGCGGCCCGGCAGGGTGGCGATGTACCGCGCGCCGTCCTGCCCATCGCCCAGCGCCTTGCGCAGCCCGACGATGTGGAAGCGCAGGCTGCCCTCCTCGACCGTCACGTCGGGCCACACCTCGGCCATCAGCTCGCGCTTGCCGACCGGCTCGTTCGGGCGGGAGACCAGGGCGACCAGGATGTCCAGCGCCCGCGCGCCGAGATCGACCGGCGCGCCGCCCCGGGTCAGCAGCCGCTCGCCCGCGGCCAGGCGGAACGGACCGAAGGAGAACACGTCCTGCGCCGGCCCGATGATCATTCGCAACTCTCCGCCACGGCCTGACTCGGCCGCATCGTAGGGGAAGGCCCGGCGCCGCACCACCGAAGGCCCGACACAGAATTCAGCAATCGGCGGCAAACCCGGCGGTCCCGTGAAAGCACAGGCACGGCCGCGGCGCTAGGGTCGCGCCCGGAACGGCCTCGTCACGGGCCGTCCGCCCCGCAGCAGAGGAACGATCATGTCCGACGCAGTGCCGCCCGCCACCCGGCGCGGCTTCCTGGCGACCTCCGCGACCGCGATCGCCGCCGCCGGTGCGCCGAGCCTCCTGCCCGCACGGCTGGCAGCAGCCGCCCAGGGCAGCGCCATCCGCCCGTTCCGCGTCGAGATGCCGGAGGTCGCTCTCGCCGACCTGCGCCGGCGCATCGCGGCGACGCGCTGGCCCGGCCGCGAGACCGTCGCCGACCAGTCGCAGGGCGTGCAGCTGGCGCGGCTGCAGGCGCTGGTGCGCTATTGGGGCACGGATTACGACTGGCGCAAGGTGGAGGCCAGGCTGAACGCCCTGCCGATGTTCGTGACCGAGATCGACGGGCTCGACATCCAGTTCATCCATGTCCGCTCGAAGCACGACAACGCCCTGCCGCTGATCATGACCCATGGCTGGCCGGGGTCGATCCTGGAGCTGGTGAAGGCGATCGGTCCGCTGACCGACCCCACGGCGCATGGCGGCAGCGCGGAGGACGCGTTCCACCTCGTGGTGCCGTCGCTGCCGGGCTTCGGCTTCTCCGGCAAGCCGACCGGGACCGGCTGGGGCTCCGACCACATCGCCCGCGCCTGGGGCGAGTTGATGGCGCGGCTGGGCTACAAGCGCTTCGTGTCCCAGGGCGGTGATTGCGGGTCGGTGATCTCGCACCGGATGGCGATGCAGACCGTACCGGGGCTGATCGGCATCCATGTCAACATGCCGGCGACGGTGCCGGCCGAGCTGCAGCCGCTGCTGTCGCAGGGCCTGCCCGCCCCGGCCGGACTGCCGGCCCCAGAGAAGGCGGCCTACGACCAGTTGAACGATTTCTATCAGAACAACACCGGCTACGCGGCCATGATGGTGACCCGGCCGCAGACCGTCGGCTACGCCCTGGCGGATTCGCCGGTCGGCCAGGCCGCCTGGATGTACGACAAGATCGCGCAATGGACCTACAGCGGCGGCGATCCGGAGAAATCCCTGACCCGGGACGAGATCCTGGACGACATCTCGCTGTACTGGCTCACCGACAGCGCCACCTCCGCGGCGCGGATCTACTGGGAGGATCATTCCAACAACTTCAACGCGGTGGACATCTCCCTGCCCGCGGCAGTGACGATCTTCCCGGGCGAGATCTACCGCGCCCCCCGCAGCTGGGTCGAGCGCGCCTATCACAAGCTCGTCTACTTCAACGAGGTCGACAAGGGCGGCCATTTCGCCGCCTGGGAGGAGCCGGAGCTGTTCGCCACCGAGGTCCGCGCCGCCTTCCGCTCGCTGCGCTGACGGCCCCTTCCCGGCGCGACACGGGCCCCGCACCGCTGCGAGGCCCGTGCTCAGCCATGCCCGACGACCGCTAACGACGGCTCACAAGCCCTAACGAGCGTCCTCCCGAGCCTGCGCGTAGATATCGGGCATCGAAGACGGCCTGGAGGACACGATGATGGAGAAGGACGGGACAAGCCTCGCGGCCTCGGCCGTCGACGCGTCCTGGGGGCCGGCCGAGACGGCCGCGGCGCTGATCGAGGACGTCCGCCGCGGCCTGGTGCGCAACCCGGAGGCCGCACGCGCCGCCGCGGTGCGGCTGGTGACGCTGCTGACGCTGTCGCGCGCGGCGGAAGGCACCCGCGGCGGGCTGGCGCCATGGCAGAAGCGCCGGGTCGACCGCTATCTGAGGCGGTCGCTTCATCGTCCGCTGCGGATCGGGGAGCTGGCGGAGCAGGCGGCGCTGAGCACCAGCCACTTCGCCCGCGCCTTCAAGGACAGCTTCGGCACCACCCCGCACGGCTACATCATCCGGCTGCGGCTGGAACGAGCCCGGCGGCTGATGCTGACCACCCGCGACCCGCTGAGCCAGATCGCGCTGGCCTGCGGCTTGGCCAGCCAGTCGCATCTGTCGAAGCTGTTCCGGCGCTGGTTCGGCGAGACGCCGAGCGCCTGGCGCCGGCGCAACCTGACCGGGGCCGTCACGCCCCCACCCACATCGGAAAGGAGCCCGTCATGACCAAGATCGAAAAGGTGCTGTACACCGGCAGGACCCACACCACCGGCGGCCGCGACGGCATGGCCCGCAGCTCGGACGGCCGGCTGGACATCAAGCTGTCGCCCCCCGGCGGCCCGGGCACCGGCACCAATCCGGAGCAGCTGTTCGCCGCCGGCTGGTCGGCCTGCTTCATCGGCGCGATGGGCCGCGCGGCAAGCGAGATGAGGGTCACCCTGCCGGCCGACCGGGCGGTCGATGCCGAGGTCGACCTGGGCACCACCGACGGCGCCTTCTTCCTGCAGGCCCGGCTGACCGTCAGCCTGCCCGGCCTGGACCGCGAGGTCGCCCAGGCCGTGGTCGAGGCCGCGCACCGGATCTGCCCCTACTCCAAGGCCACCCGCGGCAACATCGACGTCACCCTGACCCTGATCTGAGCCGCCCCTGCCGGTCCCGAAGGAAGCCCCCCATGCCCGAAGACATCGATCTCCCGCGCCGCCGCCTGTTCGGCACCGCGCTGACGGCGCTGGCCGCCGCCCCCTTCGTCTCGATCGGCCCGGCCGCCGCGCAGACCATGGCCGCCCCGGCCGGGTCCGGCGCCGGCTTCGGCCCGCTGAAGCAGATCGACGCCGGCGACCTGACCGTCGGCTATGCCGAGGCCGGCCCGGCCGACGGCCCGGTGGTGCTGCTGCTGCATGGCTGGCCCTACGACATCTACAGCTTCGTCGACGTCGCGCCCCTGCTGGCGAAGGCCGGCTATCGGGTGATCATCCCGTATCTGCGCGGCTACGGCACCACCCGGATCCGGTCGGAGGCGACGGTCCGCAACGGCGAGCCGGCGGCCCTCGCGGTCGACACCATCGCCCTGATGGATGCGCTGAAGATCCCGCAGGCGGTCATCGCCGGCTTCGACTGGGGCGCCCGCACCGCCTGCATCGTCGCGGCGCTGTGGCCGGAGCGCTGCCGGGCGCTGGTCTCGGTCAGCGGCTACCTGATCGGCAGCGTCGCCGCCGGCAAGAAGCCGCTGCCGCCAAAGGCCGAATTCCAGTGGTGGTACCAGTTCTACTTCGCCACCGAGCGCGGCCGCGAGGGCTACAGCCAGAACCGGCACGACTTCAACAGGCTGATCTGGCAGCTCGCATCGCCGCAATGGCAGTTCGACGACGCCACCTTCGACCGCAGCGCCTCGGCCTTCGAAAACCCGGACCATGTCGACATCGTGATCCACAACTACCGCTGGCGCATCGGCCTGGCCGAGGGCGAGAAGCGCTACGACGAGCTGGAGCAGAAGCTGGCCCAGGGGCCGGTGATCGCCGTGCCGACGATCACCATGGAAGGCGACGCCAACGGCGCGCCGCACCCGGAGCCCGCGGCCTATCGCGGCAAGTTCTCGGGCACGTACCAACACCGCACCGTCACCGGCGGTATCGGCCACAACCTGCCGCAGGAGGCCCCGCAGGCCTTCGCCCAGGCGGTGCTCGACGCCACCAGGCTCTGACCTCGGGAGGTTCGCGATGAGCCTGTCGTTCCTCCGCCGCTTCGCTGCCGGCGCCATGCTCGGCGCCGCAGGCGCCTTCACCGCCGCCTGCGGCGCGCTGGGCGAGCAGGTCCGCTACGCCCCGGCGCCGGTGGCCCGGCTGGGCACCCGGCCGACATCGACCGAGAGAGAAGATGGGGGGCCCCTCCCCTCGCGGAAGGGGGGCAAGAAAGGAGCGGGTGCCGGCCAATACGATATATCCACTTGAATATATCGTTGACGGCCCTCGGACCGCGGCCCATCGTGATATTCAAATGAATATATCGATGGGAGCCCCCGGCATGCCGACCCTGCCGGTTTCCGCGCCTCTGTTCCGGACGGCCTCGGTGCCGATGCCGTCGGCCGTCATCCCGCGCCCGCCGGCGGCGAACAGGCAGGACGAGCTCGCCCTCCCGGCCAAGGGCCGCGACCGGATCTGGGAGCTGTCGCCGAACCTGCATTGCTCGGTGGTCGGCACCTGCCTGTCGACCGGCGACCTGCGGCAGCTCTTCGCCAAGCTGAACGACCCGGATGCGCGGACCGCTTCCGACCATGTGCTGCACGGCCGCGCGGTGCGGGCGGCCGGGCAGAAGGAGGTCGCCGGCAAGCTGCTGAACAAGCTGCTCGACAGGCGGCACGAGACGGCGATCCGGCGCTTCGCCAAGGCGCGGAATGCGGCGGAGGTGCGGGCGCTGTGGCAGGAGGCGCTGGAGCGCGGCGACATCCCCGGCGCCTATTGGGCGGTGCTGTCCCACCCCGCCACCGATGGGCCGCTGGTGCAGGAGGTGTATGGCGAGGTGCACATGCTGTCGCATCTCGTCGGCATGTCGAACCGCGCCGACATCGCCCGGCTGCGGCATCTGGAACAGGAGCTCGGCGCCCGTGACGACCGGATCGCGCGGCAGGAGGAGCGGCTGCAGCAGCTGGGCACGGAACGCGAGACCCTGGCCCGGCGGGTGGCGGAGCTGGAGCAGGCGGCGCGGCGCCAGGCCGCAATGCCGGCGCCCGCCGCCCCGGCGGAGGACGAGGCGCTGCGCCGGCGCCTGGCCGATGAGCAGGCACGCTCCGCTTTGCTGGCCGAGCGGTTGGCGGCTCAGGACGAGGCCGTCGCCCGGATGACCGAACGGGCGGAGCAGGCGGAGGGGCAGGCCGCGGCGCTGCGGGACGAGCTCGCCGCGCTGGAGGCGGCGCTGGACGAGCCGGCGGCGGAGCCTGCCGCGGCGCCCGGGCCGGCGCCGGAGCTGCAGGGGCGGACGCTGCTCTATGTCGGCGGCCGGCCGAAGCAGGTCGAGCAGCTGCGGGCCCTGACCGCGCGGTTCGGCGGCGTGCTGCTGAGCCATGACGGCGGCGTCGAGGACAGCCCGACACTGCTGCCGGGCCTGGTCAGCCAGGCCGATGTCGCCTTCTTCCCTGTCGATTGCGTCAGCCACCACGCGGCCGGCCAGGTGAAGCGCCTGTGCCGCGAGACGCAAAAACCCTTCGTGCCCCTGCGCACCGCCAGCCTGGCCAGCTTCGCCGCCGCGGTCGAGGCGCTGCCAGGCGCGGCACCGCCGGCGTAGGCCCTACCCGCCCAGCAGCACCCGATCGCTCTCGCGCGGCACCAGCTCCAACGGCCACAGGTCCTGCACCAGGCCGCCATAGGTGTCGGCGTGGTCCGGCATGGTCGCCAGCAGCGCCTCGGCCAGCTTCACCCCGAGATCGTGCAGCGACAGGCGGAAGCAGGTCAGGGCCGGCGACAGGAAGCGGCTGAACGGGCTGTCGATCATGCCGCCGATCACCGCGATCTCGCGGCCCGGGCGCAGACCCGCTTCGTTCAGCCGGCGATAGGCCCCGACCACCATGCGTTCGTTGACCAGGAACAGCGCGGTGGGCGGCGGCCCGCGCCGCAGCAGCGCGTCGACCAGGCGGTAGCCGCCGGCCTCGGTCATCTCCTCCCCATGCACCAGCGCCTCGTCGAAGCCGATGCCGTGCTTGGCCAGGGCCTGGCGGTAGCCGTCGAGCAGCACATGGCCCTGCATCAGGTCGTGCCCGGCATTGCCGAGGGCGATGCGGCGGTGGCCGAATCCGGCCAGCCGGCCGACCGCAGTCTCCGCCGCTTGGTGGAAGTCCAGGTCGAGCCAGGGGTGGTCGCCGCCGGACAGGCTGCGGCCCAGCGCCGCGAAGGGGAAGCGGCGCTCGGCCAGAAAGTCCAGCCGCGGGTCGATTCGCCGGGTCCAGGGCAACAGGATGCCGTCGGCCAGGCGCCGCTCCACCACCCGGCGCAGCTGCGCCTCGTGGTCGCCGTCCGGCGTGTTCAGCAGCACGACCAGGTCGAGCCCGTGCCGGGCCAGCACCTCCTGCACCCCGTCGAACAGGCCGATGAAGAACGGCTCGCCATAGGGCTCCGGCCCGCTATAGGCCTGCAGCATGAAGGCGACCGCGTTGGTCGTGCCGCGGCGCAGGCTGCGGCCGGACTGGTTCGGCGAATAGCCCAGCGCCGCCGCCGCCTCCAGCACCCGCCGCCGGGTCTCCGGATTGACGTCGCCGCGGCCGTTGAGGGCGCGGGAGACGGTCCCGATCGAGATGTTCAGATGCTTCGCGAGCTCGCGGATTCCCAAGGACTTCCCTCCCCTCCGGCGTCTCCAGAGTGCAACCGAACCGACACGCCGCGCCAGAAGCGGATTGACAGGCCGATATGTCCGATATCAATATCGTAAACGTTTACGGCGACACAATCGAACAATCTGTCGAGCCGAGGGGAGCGAGATCGAAGTGCGAGCCGTGCTTGCCGGATGTGGCGCCATGAGCCGGGCCTGGCTCGAAGCCGCCCGCCAGATCGAGGGGCTGGAGGTGGTCGGCCTGGCCGATCTCGCCCCCGGGCGGGCCCGCGGCCGCGCCGAGGAGTTCGGTCTGGCCGGCGCCGAGATCGGCACCGATGTGCCGGCCCTGCTGGACCGGCTGCAGCCCGACATCCTGTTCGACGTGGTCGTGCCGCCCGCCCGCCGCGAGGTGGTGCTGGCTGCTTTCGCCCGCGGTTGCCATGTCCTCAGCGAGAAGCCGATGGCCGACAGCCTCGCGGCAGCGCGTGAGCTGGTGGCGGCGGCGAAAGAGGCCGGGCGGCTGCACGCGATCGTGCAGAACCGGCGCTACATCCCCGGCATCCGACGCCTGCGCCGGGCGGTCGAGAGCGGTCTGATCGGCGAGTTGACCGGCGTGCACTGCGACTTCTTCGTCGGACCGCATTTCGGCGGGTTCCGCGAGGAGATGCAGCATGTGCTGCTGCTGGACATGGCGATCCACACCCTGGACGCCGCCCGGCTGGTCGCCGGCCGCCGCCCCCTCGCCGTCTATTGCCACGAGAGCAACCCGGCCGGGTCCTGGTACGCCCATGGCGCCGCTGCCAACGCCATCTTCGAGCTGGAGGGCGGCGCCGTCCTGACCTATCGCGGCAGCTGGTGCGCCGAAGGGCTGCGCACCAGCTGGGAGAGCGCCTGGCGCCTGACCGGCACCAAAGGCAGCCTGAGCTGGGACGGGGCCGAGGCGTTCAGCGCCGAGGTCGCGACCGACCGGCGCGACGGCCTGTTCTTCGAGCCCGAAGCGGTCGAGGTGCCGCCGGTGGACCCGGCCGACCGGACCGGCGGCCATCTCGGCGTGATCCGCGACTTCGTCGGCGCGATCCGCGCGGGCGCCGAGCCGGAGACGGTCGGCCACCAGAACTTCCACAGCCTCGCCATGGTCTTCGCCGCGATCGAGAGCGCGCGCCAGGGCCGCCGCGTGGCCATCCAGACGATCGAGGAACCATGACCAGCGCCAAACCTGCCCGAACCGGGCACCAGGACATCCGCATCGGCACGATGGTGAAGGCCAATGGCGACGACCCGGCCGGCTATGTCCGGCAGATCATCGCCCATGGCTTCGAGAGCATCGAGCCGTTCTTCTGGCAGACGCTGGGCGGCAAGGATATCCCGCGCCTGGCCGGCCAGATCCGCGAGGCGATCGGCGACAGCGGCGTCACCGTCGGCGCGCTCGGCATGTTCGGCAACCCGCTGGAGGATCAGGCGCAGGACCGCGAGACCCTGGCCGGGTGGGAGGCGCTGATCGACAACGCCCATCTGTTCGGCACCGACATCGTCGCCGGCTTCACCGGCCGGGTGCGCGGCCGGCCGCTGGAGGAGAGCCTGCCGCGATTCCGCGAGGTGTTCGGCCGGCTGGCCAAGCGCGCCGCCGACAAGGGCGTGCGCCTGGCCTTCGAGAACTGCCCGATGGAGGGCAGCTGGAAGTCCGGCGACTGGAACATCGCCCACAACCCTGCCGCCTGGGAGCTGATGTTCGACGCCCTGCCGGACGACAATCTCGGCCTGGAATGGGAGCCGTGCCACCAGCTGTACTACCTGATCGACCCCGTGCCGCAGATCCGGCGCTGGGCGCCGAAGATCTTCCACGTCCACGGCAAGGACGCGACGGTGCGCTGGGACGTGGTCAAGGAGCACGGCGTGCACGGCCGCGTGCCCTTCGCCTTCCACCGCACCCCCGGCTTCGGCGACACCGACTGGACCCGGGTGATCACCGAGCTGCGGCTGGGCGGCTTCCGCGGCGCGATCGACATCGAGGGCTGGCACGACCCGGTCTATCGCGACGACCTGGAGATGACCGGCCAGGTCGAGGGCCTGCGCTACCTGCAGCGCTGCCGCGGCGGGGAGTTCATCGCCAATCCGCAATAGAACAACCAACACAGTGGAGGAAGCTCATGTCCAGGACCCTGCGACTTCTGTTGGGAACCGCCGCCCTTCTGGCCTCCGCCACCCTGGCCCAAGCCGAGCCGGTGACGCTGGAGGTCTGGACCCATGACGACGAGGGCGAGTTCACCTATGTGCTGGCCAGGGAGTTCGCGGCCCAGCACCCCGACATCAAAGTCAACATCAAGCACGTCAACTTCGCCGACGTGGTGAACGACTCGATGCGGGCCTACGCCGCCGGTTCGGCCCCCGACGTGATCGGCATCGACAATCCCGAGACGGCGATGTTCGCGGCCCGCGGCGTGCTCCTGGACCTGACGCCCTATGTCGAGCAGTCGCAGGTGATCAAGGCCGACGCCTTCTATCCCGGCCCGCGCAACTCCTCGACCTGGGACGGCAAGCTGTTCGCCATCCCGCGTGCCTCCAACACCCTCGCCCTCTACTATAACGCCGACATGTTCAAGGCGGCTGGCCTCGACCCCGACAAGCCGCCGCAGACCTGGGACGAGCTGTACCAGGCGGCGAAAAAGCTGACCGACCCGGCCAAGAACGTCTACGGCCTCGCCTTCTCCGCCATCGGCACGGAGGAGGGCACCTTCCAGTTCCTGCCCTTCATCCAGAGCGCCGGCGCCGATTACGACAGCGTCGGGTCGGACGGCGCGGTGCGGGCGCTGGAATTCTGGCAGAAGCTGCTCGACGAGAAGCTGGCCTCGCCCGACACGCTGATCCGCAGCCAGCACGATTCGTCCGGCACCTTCAACGCCGGCAGCGCCGCCATGGTCATCTCCGGGCCGTGGGAGCTGCCGTTCATGGCCAAGGAGGCCAAGTTCGACTGGCGCGTCGCGCTGTTCCCGGTGGAGAAGGACGGCAGCCCGCGCGCCTCGGCCCTCGGCGACTTCAACAACGTGATCTTCAAGACCTCCAAGCACCCGAAGGAGGCGTTCATGCTGCTGGAGTACATCTACTCGCAGAACCATCGGATCTGGAACGAGTTCGGCCTGCTGCCGCCGGTCCAGAACGCCAAGGCCGACTCGCCGCAATGGCCGAAGGCCTATGCCGTGTTCACCGAACAGATGCAGTACGCCCGGCCGCGCGGCCCGAACCCCGACTGGCCGAAGATCTCGAAGGCGATCCAGACCGCGATCCAGTCCACCCTGACGCACCAGACCGACGCCAAGACCGCGCTCGCGACCGCCCAGTCGACGATCGACCGCGTGCTGAAGAAGTGAGGACGACCGGACACGACCTGATCATTCAAGCTCCCCCTCCCCTCGCGGGAGGGGGCAGGGGGAGGGGGTGTCGATGACAAGTGCCCAGATCCGCCAATCGATGACCGATCGTTCGGTGAATTCCCGCTCCGCCCTCTCCCGCATCCCCCTGCTCCGCACCCTGCGGGACGGCAGCGGGTTCGACGTCACCCTGGTGCTGTGCGCGGTCGGCTACCTGCTGGTCTTCGCCGCCTTCCCGCTGGTCTACACGCTGGTGATGTCGCTGCAGCAGGTCGACATGTTCTCGCTGGCGTCCTTCGACCGGCCCTTCGCCGGGCTCGACAACTACCGCGACGTGTTCTCGCGGCCGGAGGCGCTGCAGATCCTGAAGAACACCGTGCTGTTCGTGGTGCTGTCGATCACCTTCCAGCTCGGCATCGGCTTCGGCCTGGCCCTGTTCTTCCAGCAGTCCTTCCCGGGCGCGACCTATATCCGCGGCGTGTTCCTGGCCGGCTGGATCATGCCGGCGCTGGTGGTCGGCGCGATCTGGAAATGGATCCTCGCCGGCGATTTCGGCGTGCTGAACTATGCCCTGACCAGCCTGCACCTGACCGGCGGCAAGATCTTCTGGCTGTCGGACCCGGATTTCGCTCTGTTCGCGGTGATCATCGCCAACATCTGGCTGGGCATCCCGTTCAACATGATCCTGCTGTCGGTCGGCCTCGCCGCGATCCCGCGCGACCTGTACGAGGCGGCGGAGATCGACGGCGCCCGGGCCGGTCGCCGCTTCCTGCACATCACCCTGCCGATGATGCGGTCGACGCTGGGCGCCGTCGTCTCGCTCGGCATCATCTTCACGCTGCAGCAGTTCGACCTGATCGCGGCCCTGACCAAAGGCGGCCCGGCCAATGCATCGAACGTCGCCCAGTACTGGTCCTGGCAGATGTCGTTCGAGACCTACGAAATCTCGGCCGGCAGCGTCGTCGCGGTGCTGATGATCGCGCTGGTGATCCTGGTCGCGGCGCTCTACGTCCGCTCGACCGAGCGGGAGCACGCGGCATGAAGCCGGCAAAGCCCTTCATCCTGCTGGGCTTCGCCCTGCTGTTCGCGGCGATCTACCTGTTCCCGCTGTACTGGATGTACGTCACGGCGCTGAAGTCGGGCAGCGAGATCTTCGCCTTTCCGCCGAGCTTCTGGCCGACCGACCCGCAATGGCAGTTCGGCCGGATCTTCGCCGAGCATGCGATGGACCGGTATTTGTGGAACTCGCTGCTGATCGCGGTCGGCACCACGGCGCTGGCGACACTGATCGGCACCGGCGCCGCCTATGCCCTGTCGCGCCATCGCAACGTCTGGACCGCGGTGGCGCTGTTCCTGGTGCTGATGCTGCAGGTGCTGCCGCCGTCGCTGATGGTGACGCCGATCTTCGTCGCCTTCAGCCAGATCGGCCTCCTGGAGACTCCCCGTGCCGCCGTGGTGCTGGCCCAGACCGCCAAGGTGCTGCCGCTCTATATCGTTCTGTGCCGGTCGACCTTCCTGCAGGTGCCGCGCGAGCTGGAGGATGCGGCGCGGGTGGACGGTGCCTCGCGCATCGGCGCCTTCCTGCGCATCATGATCCCGCTCGCCCGCAACGGCATCCTGGTCGTCTCGGTGCTGATCTTCCTGCAGTCCTTCGGCGAATACGTCTATTCGCGCTCGCTGATCGCGGCGGAGAATCTGCAGACCGCGACGGTCGGCCTGTCCTCCTTCATGGGCCCGAACACCAATGACTGGGGCGGGATCATGACCTATGCCGCGATCTACGTGACGCCGATCCTGATCGTCTTCGCCCTGCTGCAGCGCCGGATCGTCAGCGGGCTGACGGCTGGGGCGCTGAAATAAAAGCCCGCCGCACGCCGGCCAGGAGAACCAGCGCCCAGATCGCCACCGCGAGGACCCCGAGCGTGCCGGCGATCGGCCGCTCGAAGAAGGCCAGCAGGCTGCCGTCGGCCTTGATCATCGAGGTGAAGAAATGGTCCTCGAGCATCGGCCCGAGGATCAGGCCCAGGATCATCGGCGCCACCGGGAAGCCGTTCTCCTCCATCACGAAGCCGATCACGCCGAACACCAGGATCACCAGCACGCCGAGCAGCGAGTTCTCGATCGCGAAGGCGCCGACGATGCAGAACATCAGGATCAGCGGGCTCAAGAGGCTGCGCGGCAGCAGCAGGATCTGCCGCGCCGCCCGGATGGTGGCGAGGCCGAGCGGGATCATGACGATGTTCGCCAGGATGAAGATCAGGAAGATGGCGTACATCTGCGGCGCCTGCTCGATGAACAGGGTCGGCCCGGGATTCAGCCCCTTGAGGTACAGGACGCCGATGGCGATGGCGGTGATCGAATCCCCGGGGATCCCGAACACCAGCGCCGGCACCCAGGCCCCGGCCAGGGCCGAGTTGTTGGCCGAGCCGCTTTCGATGATGCCCTCGACATGGCCGGTGCCGAACTTCTCCGGCGTCTTCGAGAAGCGCTTGGACACGGCATAGGACATCCAGGCGGCGATATCGGCCCCGGCGCCGGGCAGGATGCCGACGATGGTGCCGAGCACGCTGCCGCGCAGGAAGCCGAGCGGATAGGTGAACAGCAGCTTCAGCTGCCCGGCCAGCACGTTGCCCGACGGCCGGCGCGCCACCTCGATCGGCTGGCGCACGGACAGGACGGCGCGCATCACCTCGGACACCGCGAACAGGCCGACCATGACGTTGATGGCGTTGATGCCGCCCATCAGGTCGACGCTGCCGAAGGTGAAGCGCGGCACGCCGGCCGGGTTCTGCAGCCCGATGCAGGAGATGAAGAGGCCGAGCAGCAGCGCCGCGATGCCCTTCGTCACCTGGGCGCCGGAGATGAAGACGGCGCAGGACAGGCCGAGCAGCACCAGCCAGAAATACTCGAAGGAGCTGAACTTCAGCGCGAAATCGGCCAGGGCCGGCGCCGCCACGATCAGCACCGCCGTGCCGAACAGCCCGCCGAGCGCGGAGAAGAACAGCCCGGCGCCGAGCGCCGTCTCCGCCTGCCCCTTGCGGGTCATGGCGTAGGCTTCGTCGGTATAGGCGGCCGAGGCCGGAGTGCCGGGCATGCGCAGCAGGCAGCCCGGGATGTCGCCGGAGAAGATCGCCATCGCGGTGGCGGTGACGATCGCCGCCACCGCCGGGATCGGCGGCATGAAGAAGGTGACCGGGATCAGGAGCGCGGTCGCCATGGTCGCGGTCAGCCCCGGGATGGCGCCGACCAGCATGCCGTAGACGGCGGAGCCGGCGATCACGGCCAGGACATAGGGATCGAAGACGAGCTCGAGGGCCTGCAGCAGATCGGTCATCGCGTCACCCCAGGAGCAGGCCGAGCCAGCCGCGGGGCAGCGGCACGCGCAGCCCCTGGGCGAAGCCGAGATAGAGGCCGACGGCCATGACCGCGGCAAACACCGTCGCCGTCGCCAGCCGGGCGCCGAGCGTCGCCGCCAGCACCAGCAGGATCGCAAAGGCCGTCGGCACGAAGCCGACATGATCGGCCGCCAGGATGTAGACGGCCGGTGCCGCCAGGGTCAGCGCCAGGTCGCGCCAGCAGCGCGGCGAGCGCGCCCAGTCGCCGAGGCTGAGCGCCGGGCTGCGCCGGCGCAGCCCGGACAGGATCAGCGGCAGGGCGGTGACCGCCAGCGCCACGCCGATGACGAGCGGGAAGGACCCCGCCCCGAAGGCCTGTCCCGGCATCGGCGGTTGCCCCGCCGCGGCCCAGGCGATGGCGATGCCGGCCAGCAGCAGGACGGCACCGAAGATCGCGTCGTTGAAGCGCACGGGACCGGCCGGCTACTGCTTGGCCAGGCCGGTGGCCTTCATCACCTCGCCGAGCGCGTCGTTCGAGGCCTTCATATAGGCCGCGAACTCGTCGCCCAGCGCCACCTTGGTGCCGAAGCCGCGCGACTTGACCATGTCCTGGTACTCGGCGCCCTGGACGATCCGGCCGATGGTCTCGGTCAGCTTCTTCGTCACGTCCTCCGGCATGCCCTTGGGTCCGCCGACGCCGCGCCAGGCGCCCATGGTCCAGCCGCTGCCGGTCACGCTCTTCAGCGTCGGCACGCTAGGATAGAGGGCGCTCGGCTCCGCATCCATGATCGCCAGGGCCTTGACCTTTCCGGCGTCGATCAGCGAGCGCGCCTCCGGCAGCGACACCGGCGTCAGGTCGACGCCGCCGGCCACCAGGTCCTGCAGCCCCGGCGCCGCGCCCTGGCTGGGCACCCAGGTCACCGCCGCGGGGTCGAGCCCGGCGTCGCGCAGCATGCCGGCCAGGGCCAGGTGCCAGATGCCGCCCTGGCCGGTGCCGGAGGCCTTGAGCTTGCCGGGATTGGCCTTGATCGCCTCCAGCAGCGCCTTGATGTCGCCATGCGGGGAATCGGCCGCCACCTCGATCGCCGCCGGATCGGCGTTGACCAGGGCCAGCGGCGTGTAGCTCTCCCAGGTCAGGTCGGTCAGCCCCTGCCAGTGCATCATGTTGATCTCGACCGTCAGCGTGCCGATGGTGTAGCCGTCGGCCGCCGCGGTCGCGATCGCGGTGTGGCCGACCACGCCGCTGCCGCCGGTGCGGTTCACGACATTGACCGGCTGCCCCAGCTCCTTCTCCAGGAAGGAAGCGAGGATGCGGGAGACGGCGTCGGTGCCGCCGCCGGCCGCCCAGGGCACGATGTAAGTGATCGGCCGCTCCGGCCATTCCGCCTGCGCGGCGGGCGCCGCCACGGCGGCCAGCAGGGTGCCGGCGAGGCCGGCGATCACGGTCTTGAGCATGGTTTCCCCCTTCTGTTTTCTGTGTGTTTCCGCACCGGTCTTGGCGCCGGTTTGTTGCCGTAGGTTGGGTTCGCGGCGCGAACCCAACACCCCATCGGCGTCGCCATGTTGGGTTCGCAAGGGCGAACCCAACCTACACGCTGCCGCTAATAGCCGCCGCCCTTGGTCCCCTTCCCCGCGCCCTCGCGGTAGGCCTTGTAGGCCGCTACGGAGTCCGACGCCGCCTGGCGCAGATAGGGCACGTCGCCGCCGCCGGTGACCATGCGGTAGCCGCGGTCGAACAGCTCGGCCCAGGTGGAGGCGGAGCTGGGCACGGTGCCGAGCGGCGTGCCGGTCGGCCGCACCGCGTCCTCGATCTGCCGGACCAGGTCCTGCACCCGCGGGTCGTGCAGTTGCTCCAGCAGGCCGATCGAGCCGCCGAGGTCATTGACGCCGATGAACACCATGTCGATGCCGTCGACCCGGGCGATCGCCGCGGCCTCGGGCACCGCGTCCTTGGACTCGATCTGGGCCAGCAGCAGCAGGTTGTCGTTGGCCTTGCGCATGTAGTCCGGCTCGAAGCCGTAGGTCGAGGCGCGCACCGCGCCGGCGGCATAGCCGCGGCGGCCGGCCGGCGGATAGCGGCAGGCGCGGACCAGCGCCTCGGCCTCGGCCGCGCTCTCGATCATCGGCACCATCAGGCTGTCGGCACCGGCGTCGAGCACGCGCTTGAGCCAGACCGGGTCGTGCGCCGGCACCCGCACCACCGCCGGGGTGTCCGACGCCTGCACCGCGCGCAGCAGGCCGATGGTGTCGTCGATGCCGCCAGGCCCGTGCTCGGTGTCCAGGATGACGAAGTCGTAGCCGGCATGGGCCATGATTTCCGCCACCGTGGGCGAGCCGCTGCCGACCCAGGCGCCGAACAGCTGGTCGCCGCGGCGCAGCCTTTCCTTCAGCCGGTTGGGGCGAAACATTCCGGGGTTCCCTCCTCGCTTTCCCAGGAGTGTACGCACCGCTCGTTATGTCCGACAACAGGCCAGCATGGCCGCCCCGATCATCTGCCGGTTTTCCGGGCGCCGGTCCGCCCCTATATTCTGCCGGCCATGAATTCACTCGGTTTCGACAAGCCCCCGGCCGCGACGCGCGTCGTGGTCGCCATGTCCGGCGGCGTGGACAGCTCCGTCGTCGCGGCCCGGCTTGCCGAGCAGGGCTACGACGTGGTCGGCATCACGCTGCAGCTGTACGATCACGGCATCGCCATCCAGAGGAAGGGCGCCTGCTGCGCCGGGGCCGACATCTACGATGCCCGCACCGTGGCCGACCGCATCGGCTTCCCGCATTACGTGCTGGATTACGAGAGCCGCTTCGGCCAGGCGGTGATGGAGGATTTCGCCGACAGCTACCTGCGCGGCGAGACGCCGATCCCCTGCATCCGCTGCAACCAGAAGGTCAAGTTCCGCGACCTGATGGAGACCGCGCGGGATCTCGGCGCCGACTGCCTCGCGACCGGGCACTATGTCCGTCGCGTCGAGGGCCCGCAGGGGCCGGAGCTGCACCGCGCCGTCGATCCCGGCAAGGACCAGAGCTACTTCCTGTTCGCCACCACGGTGGAGCAGCTGGCCTTCCTGCGCTTCCCGCTGGGCGGCAGCAGCAAGGCCGAGACCCGGGCCGAGGCCGTGCGCCTGGGCCTCGTGGTCGCCGACAAGCCGGACAGCCAGGACATCTGCTTCGTGCCCGAGGGCCGCTACGGCGAGGTGGTGGCGCGGCTGCGCCCTGGCGCCGTCGGGCCCGGCGAGATCGTGCATCTCGACGGCACCGTGCTGGGCCGGCACCAGGGCATCGTCCACTACACCATCGGCCAGCGGAAGGGCCTGGGCATCGGCGGCCGCAAGTCGAATGACGAGCCGCTCTATGTCGTCCGGCTCGACCCCGAGGCCCGCCGCGTCATCGTCGGCCCCTGGTCGGCCCTGGCGCGGCACAGCGTCGCCCTGACCGAGCTGAACTGGCTGGATTCGGCGCCGGGCGCTGAGGGCCGGATGGTCGAGGCCAAGCTGCGCTCCGCCCAGTCGCCGGTGCCGGCGACGGTGCAGCTGACCGGGCCGGATTCAGCGGTTCTGGAGCTGCATGCGCCGCAGCACGGGGTGGCGCCGGGACAGGCCGCCGTGCTTTATGACGGCGACCGCGTGCTCGGCGGCGGCTTCATCGCCCGGGCCGAGCGCGCCGCCGCCTGATCGTACCGTTTCGCGGACAGAAAGGACTTTTGCCCATGTCGCTCGACGCCCTCGCCGAAGCCGTGCGCGGCCGCGCTGCCGGCGGCGCCCCGCTCGACGCCCGCGTCAAGTTCGACCTCGGCGCCGACGGCTTCATCGTGCTGGACGGCACCGGCCCGGCGCCCGCGGTGTCGATCGGCGATGCTCCGGCCGACGTCACCCTGAGCATGAAGGCGGAGACGCTGCGGCGCATGGTCGACGGGTCTCTGAGCCCGACCATGGCCTACATGACCGGCAAGATCAAAGCCAACGGCTCCCTGACCGTCGGCATGAAGCTGGCGGCACTCCTCGACGACTGAGGGCGAGCCCCGACACTTCGACGGACACCGCAGCGTCCGCGCGCGACATGCGCCCGCGCGCGGGGCATGGTCGGGCCATCCACCGAGGAGGCCCCATGTCCGCACCCGCCGCCGAGCGCCCGCCCGTCACCGACTACCTGCTGCTGGTGCTGCTCGCCACCCTCTGGGGCGCCTCCTACAGCTTCATCAAGCTCGGCGTCGCCACCATCCCGCCGGTGACGCTGATCGCGGCGCGCACCCTGATCGCCGGCGCCATCCTGCTGCTGGTGCTGCGGTTGCGCGGCGTCCGCATGCCGACCGATGCCCGGACCTGGCGGCTCTTCGCGGTCCAGGTGCTGGTCAACAGCACCATCCCCTTCGTCCTGATCGCCTGGGCCGAGACCGAGGTCGATGCCGGGCTGGCGGCGATCCTGAACTCGACCTCGCCGATCTTCACCTTCCTGTTCACCTGGGCGGTGACCCGTCATGAGGCGGTGACCGGGCGCAAGCTGTTCGGCATCGCCGCCGGGGTCGCCGGCATCACCCTGGTGATCGGCCTCGACGCCCTGTCCGGCGCCGGCCGGCAGCTGCTGCCGCAGCTGGCGATCGTCGCGGCCACGGTGTGCTACGGCATTGCCGCCATCTTCGGCCGCAACTTCAAGGGGCTGGACCCGATGGTGCCGGCCGCCGGGTCGATGCTGTCCGGCGCCGCCATGCTGGTCCCGCTGAGCCTGGTGCTGGACCGGCCCTGGGCGCTGTCGCCCTCCGCCGCCTCGCTGGGCGCGCTGGCCGGCCTCTCCGTGGTCTCGACCGCCCTCGCCTTCGTCCTCTACTTCCGGCTGATCGCCTCGCTCGGCTCGGTCGCCACCATGGCGCAGGCCTATCTGCGGGTGCCGGTCGGGGTCGCGATCGGCGTCCTGGCGCTGGGCGAGACGCCGGCCCCGACCGCGCTGTACGGGCTGGTGCTGGTGGTGATCGGCGTCGCCGCCATGACCTTGCCCGGCCGGGCGCGGGCGAAGGTCCGACCGGCCTAGCTGGCCGGCGTTCCCGCCACCACCGCGGTCGGGTCCTTGACCTGCAGCACCCGGGCGGCCACCGCCTTCACCTGGGCCGGCGTCACCGCCTCGATCAGGCCGGGATACTTGTCGATGAAGTCGCGGCCGCGGCCGGCGAGTTGCAGCGACAGCACATAGGAGGCCAGGGCGTCGTGCGAGGCGAAGCCGAGCGGGTAGCTGCCGATCAGGTAGCTCTTCGCCTCGGCCACCTCCTGTTCGGTCGGGCCCTCCTTCGCCAGCCGCGCGATCTCGTCCCGGATCACCGACAGGCTCTCTCCCGCCTTGTCCACGCGGGTGCCGGCGGTGATCAGCAGAAGCCCGGAGTGCTTGAGCTGGATGGTGTTGCTGTCGACCGAATAGGCCAGGCCGCGCTGTTCGCGCACCGCGCGGTAGAGCCGCGAGGTGAAGGTCGAGCCGCCGAGGATGTGGTTCATCACGATCGACGGGAAATAGTCGGGATCGTCGCGCCGCGGCGCCGGGACGCCGAGCTGGATCGACGCCTGCGACACCGCCATCGGCACCGTCTCGGTGCCCTTGGCGGCGACCTCGATCTCCGGCACCGGCGTGCGGTCGCCCTTCGCCGGCAGGCCGCCGAAGACGCGGTCCAGCGCGGGCCCGAGCGTGGCGGCGTCGATGTCGCCGACCACGGCCAGGCGCAGCCCGTCGCGGGCGAACAGGCGGCGGCGCAGGTCCTGCAGGTCGTCCGTGCCGATCGCGGCGACGCTGTCCTTGGTGCCGATCGCCGGCCGGCCGTAGGGATGGCCGGGGAAGGCGGCGGCGGACCAGCGGTCGTCGGCGATGGTGCCGGGGTCGTTCTCCTGGAAGTTCAGCTCGGCCATCCGGCCGGCCTTGATCCGGTCGAGGTCGCCCTGCGCCAGCCGCGGCTCGGCCAGAGCCAGGCGCAGCAGCTCGAAGGCGGCGTCGCGCTCGGTGGTCAGCGTCTTCAGCCGGCCGCCGCTGTAATCCTGCGACGCAGAGAAGCTGAGCTGGATCGATCGGTCGGCCAGGGCGGTCTTGAAGCCGGGGGCGTCGTAGGGCCCGGCCCCCTCGGTCAGCATCTCGCTGAGCAGGGAGGCGAGGCCGGCCTTGCCGTCCGGATCCTGGGCGGCGCCGCCGTCGAAGGAGAAGGAGACGGTCACGGCCGGCACGGTGTGGTCCTCGACCAGCCAGGCCTCGATGCCGCCGGGGCTGACCACGCGGTCGATCGTGGTCGCGGCGGCCGGCAGCGTGGTCGCGGCGAGCAGCAGTCCAGCCCCGACCAGGGCGGCACGCAGCGGGGAAAGCATCGGCTTCATCGGCATGATCCTCGCGCGGTCAGGGCTGCTTGGCCTGGGTCGCATCCGCCGGGCGGGTCAGGAGCCCGGTGACGGAGCGCGGCGGCTGCAGGTATGTCTGGGCAGCCTTCTGCACGTCGGCGGCGGTGACCGCGGCGATGCGGCCCGGCCAGCCCTGCACGTCGGCGACGCTGCGGCCCAGCGCCGCCGCCTCGCCGAAGACCCGGGCCAGCGCCCCCGGATCGTCCTGGCCGTAGATCGCGCCGGCCAGCAGGCGGCGCTTGGCCCGCGCCAGCTCCTCCTCCGGCACCGCCTCGTCGCGAACGCCGGCCAGCACGGCATCCATCGCCGTTTCGAGATCCGGCAGCGCCACGTCGCCGCGCGGCACGGCGTAGACGGCGAAGGGGCTGTAGTCGAGCGCATCCGGGTCGTAGCCGGCGCCGGCCATGGCCGCCAGGCTCTGGGCCTTGCCCTGCCCGGTCACCAGGGCGCGGTAGAGACGCCCGGTCTCGCCCGACAGCACCGCCGCCAGCACCTGCAGCGCCGCGGCCTCGCCCGGCGCCGCCGTGACCACCGACGGGGCCAGGTAGTTTCGGCGCAGATAGGGCTGGCCGGCGCGGGCGTCGGTCAGATCCAGCCGGCGCGGCGCCGGCGGCTGCGGCTCCTGCGGCCGGACCCGCGGCGGCGGCTCGGCCCGGCGCTTGACCGGCCCGTAGATCTTCTCGGCCTGCGCCTTCACCGCGGCGGGGTCGACATCGCCCGCGATCACCACCGTGGCGTTGTTCGGGGTGTAGAAGCGGTCGTAGAAGGCCAGGGCCGTCTCGCGCCGCAGCGCCTCGATCTCCGACGGCCAGCCGATCACCGGCGCGCGGTAGGGATGGTTGAGGTAGAGCACGGCGTTCATCGCCTCGCCGAGGCGCGACGACGGCTCGTTCTCGATCCGCATCCGCCGCTCCTCCAGCACCACGTCGCGCTCGGCATTGACCCGCTTCTCCTCGAGCACGAGGTTCTGCATCCGGTCGGCCTCGTAGCGCATCACCAGGGCCAGGTTCTGCTTGGCCACGGACTGGTAGTAGGCGGTGTAGTCGGCGGTGGTGAAGGCGTTCTCGACCCCGCCGATGGCCGCCAGCTCCTGCGAGTAGCCCTGCGGCTTGGAGGTGGTGCCGTGGAACATCAGATGTTCCAGGAAATGGGCGATGCCGGACTGGCCCGGCGCCTCGTCGGCGGCGCCGACGCGGTACCACACCATCTGCGTCACCACCGGGGCGGTGCCGGCCGGGATGACGATGAGCTGCAGCCCGTTGCCGAGGGTGAAGCTCCGGGCCTGCGGCGCGATCCGGAGGTCGTCCGGCAGCGGCGCGGGCGCCGCCAGCGGTGGGGCGCCCGCCGGCGAAGCGGGGGGCGCGGCGTCCTGGGCGAAGGACGGCGCGGCGACGGCGGCGCTCAGCACGAAGGCGGCGGCCAACCGGCGGACGGAGAGGGGCATCGCGGTCATGCCTCTAGGTAACGGAAGCGCAGCCGCCGCCGCAAGCTGTGGTGCCGTGGTGCGACACTGTCGGGCGGCTTGACATGGGCGGCGGCGGGCGCGTATACGCTCGGCCCCGATGGCTGGGTAGCTCAGTGGTAGAGCAGGGGAATCATAATCCCTTGGTCGGGGGTTCAAATCCCTCCCCAGCTACCATCGAATTTCCTGTGCAGTTCCGCCACTTCTGGCGTTGCATCAAGGACTTGCGAGGCGGATGAGCCCTTCCGGGTTCTCCGCCTTTTTCGTTTGCGTTTGTTCCCCTTGCCCGTTTTCTGGGATTTCCACCCACACACGCACCCACATGGGTTCAGGACTCGCTCTCAGCGCGAGTCGCGGCGGATGTGGTGAGGACGTGGCTTCGGCCTGTACGATCCGCCCGCAGAGTCTCACCCGGTGTCGGGTTGGTGGGGTTCCTCGGGCTCCACGTAGTCGCCGTCGAAGTCGATGCCGAGGGAGGCGCAGAGGCGTTTGGCCGCCCGGACCGGGGGCTCGGCGTCGATCAGCGCCTCGACGTCGGGCTCCTTGAGC